>JBDRSI010000074.1:0-8459 GCA_043825055.1 Verrucomicrobiota bacterium | reverse complement strand
ACATCAGTGACACGCCCTCCCTGGGATCGACAATCCCCGGATCGGCAACGCCGATCCCTTTCAGTGCCGATCGTTCATAGCCGGATTCCCGGATCACGGACTCGGTCAGGGCGATCAATTCTTTCACTATGGCGGCGTTCGTCTTTTGGGCAGGCATGGCCATGCTCCGCTTCGCCACGACGTTGCCACACACATCCACGCCAACCGCCATAATATGATCTAAGTCGAATTCAATACCCACCACAAAACCGTGGCGGCTATTCAGACTTAATAAGATCTGTTTGCGGCCGCGCCCCGCTACACTTCGCCCGGACTCAACCAAAATACCCCGTTCGATCAAATCTCTGATCAAGGCGGTAACAACGCTCATGCGAATATGGGTTGATTGCCCCAGTTGTGTTCTGGAAACGGCGCCATAGTGCCGCACGTGCGCAATTAGCAGTGATTTGTAAAACGATGCCTTATTGCCTGGTTTTTTTGTCATCGCAACCACATATAGCGACTATTTGCTTGTTAATGTAACTAAAGATACGCTTTTATTGAGTCTTGTCAAACAAATAAATTATTAATTAGTAATGGGTCAGAAGCTGTGAAATAATCGCCCGGTGGGGGCGCCGGGTCTGCAACGACCCTCGAAAATCAGGGGAAACTGTAGGCCGCGTGACCTTGCGCGGCGTCTACGCGAATATTTTTACAGCTTCTGACTGTCAAAATAAGCACGGCCTTAGATTGCAAAAATCGGGAGTTCCGGTACATTAATGACCCGGAGGGGCAAGGGGAAGAGGCGCATTTTTTAAAATGAGGCGCGGACAATTATGGCGTTGAATAAATCAGACATAATAAACGGTCTGCGGCAAATGGGACTAAAGGCCGGCGACATCGCGCTGGTGCATAGTTCTCTCAAGAGCCTTGGACAGGTGGAGGGCGGCGCGGACACGGTGATAGACGCTTTGCTGGAAACGCTCACTTCGGACGGAACACTGCTGATGCCGTCATTCCAAAGCGGCTCGGAGTTTTATTTGGTCAACCGAGGGTGTCGTTTTGACGTGAAAAATACGCCGTCTGAATGCGGAATCATCACCGAAGTCTTTCGGCGGCGGCCGGGGGTTCTGCGCTCCTTGAGCCCCACGCATTGCACCGCCGCCTGCGGGCGGCTGGCGGAAAAGATTCTTGCCGGGCATGAGCGGTGCAAAATTTCCGTCGGCTTTGGCTCCCCTTATCACAGGCTGGTGGAAATGGACGGCAAGATTCTTCTTCTCGGTGTCACCCATGGCTCCAACACCACTTTGCATTTTGTGGAGAACACCAATGGCGCGCCCACCATCTGCAGGCAAGAGTACAATCCGGTGGTCGTGGACGAAAATGGGGTGGAACTAACAATCCTGACTTTCCCGCACATGCCGGGCCTCCCCCGTGATTATCTGAAGGCCGAGCCTTTGCTCCTGCGGGCCGGAGTTCAAGCCAACGCCCGGATCGGCATGGCGGAGGCAAGGCTGATCCAGGCCGGGGCGATGGCAGCCCTGCTTGGTGAAAAAATACGGGAACGGCCGCTGTTCCTTATAAAGCCGTTTGTTTTTTCCTGAACCTAGGGGAGGGCACACGTGGCGGGTGCGGAGACACAAAAAAATCCTTTGGTTCTGGCGGGCTTTGGCAATGGGTCTCTAAATGCCGCCCTGCCTAAGGACCGGCCGGTCAGGGAGGATATTCAAGTCAACTCCGTATATTTCCGAATGAAGAGCCTGGAGTGCTGCTGGATTGTTTTAGATTTTATGGATTTTGACCGGAAGTCCATCGATCATATAAAGGGGATCGTCTCGGAGTCATGTCTGATTCCGGAGGAGCGCATCCATGTGCTTACGACCCACAACCATGGAGCCGGTGAGGTTGAGGCTTTGGATATCGGTCTCATAGCCCTGAGGTCTGCCAAGGCGGTCGGGGATGGCAAGGCCGTCGCCGCCCCGGCTTTTTTGCGGCGCGCCAGTGCCACGATTGAGGAGCAGTTAAATTGTGTCCGCCGTTTTTACGTCGAGGAGTTCGCCGGATGCGGCACCCTGTATTTCGGGCCTTGCGCGGCGGACGGTTTCGACTGTTCCGAATACTTGAAACATCAGATACGCATGTTGCGGGAGCGCGGCGAGATTTCTTATTGCGGAAAAAGCGGGGAAGCCTCCCGCCTGGTCTCCCTCGACCCGAAAAACAAGACACGTTTGCCCCCCGGCGACAGGACGGTGTCGATCCTTCGTTTTGAGCGCGAGGACGGCTCCGCCATCGGCAACATATGCCGTTTCGCCGCCCATGCCGTGTGTTGCAACCACCCTGAATTTTATTCCAGCGACTATCCGTTTTACACAAGGAAATATCTGAGCGAAAACCTCGGCGGCCCGACTATTTTCATGAACGGCCCTTGCGGGGAGATTGCCCCGGCGATACCCGACAAAACATCATTCGAGGAGCGCCGGATCGGACTGGCGATAGGGGCGGCGGCGGCCCGCGCCCTGGAGGGAAGCCGTCCGCTGGCGATAACCAAGCTGGACGACCGCGTCCGCGAGGTCGTCCTGCCAGTGAGGGATGACCTGCCGGACTCCGAACAGGCAGCCCGCGAAATGGAGGCTCTGCGGGAGAAACTGGCGTCAATGCGGAATGCCCCCCTGCCGGAGGTCAAAAAACTTGCCGAACGGGTCAAATTTTTGTGCACCGTCCCCTTTCTGAGGAAAAAGTGGCTGAACGGGGAGCCCCAAGGCGCGGAGTCGCGGAGAAAAGTCACTGCGCGGCTGGGCTGGCTCTCCTTGAACGACACTGGAATTCTCGCCTTTCCCGGTGAGACTTTCAGCTCCACCGCGGAGTGGGTCAGAATTCAATCGGGGCTTGATAATTTAACGACCGTGACCGAGCACGATCGATCCCTGATGTATGTGCCGCCGGAAAAGGAGCGCGCCCTGGGCGGTTATGAGACGACCTGCTGCATGACATCCCCGGAGGCGGAGTCAATCCTGGTTGACGAGGCCTTGGCGATGCTCGCTCGTATCGTTAGGACCAAGAAAAGAACTTTGCCTGGAGCGGCGCTCGAATAAATTTCCGCATGTACTGAACAGTCCGGGGAACGATAATCATGGCATGTCATGAAAAGCGGGAATATCAGGGCCTTCGACAGGCAATACGGTTGAGCGCTTTTGTTTCGATTGCCTTGGCGCTCGCCGGCATGGCTTTAGCCGCGACAGTGTCCACCCAGGCCGGTCTTGCCGTCACGCATTCAACCAACAACCTGGTTGGCTCCAATGCTTCCGCCCGCCCAGCCTTGGGCTCGAGCAGAATGATCAACGCGTTCCTGAACTTGAACCAGGCGCGGTACCGCGAAGTGCTCGTCCGGACACGAAGCTGGCTGGACACCCTGGAGGTCAATCCGACCGACCTGCGCGCCCACGGCATCAAGGGCAAAAAGAAGCTGGCCGAACTGCTGGATGTTTATCTGCGGCTTTACGACGTAGCCTTGGCCGACGACAAGAAAACGTTGCAGGCGCGCATTCGAAGCATTACGGCGATTTCGGCCACGCCGGGATACCACGATATGCTTCGCGTTACCGATCGGCAATTCAAGGAAGACTCCACTTCATATCTTCGCGTGGCATTCCTGATGGACCGCTTCGGACTGGATACCAAGCTCTATCGCCAGGAAATCCGCAAGGTCCTGCCGCGGCTCAATACCCAAATGAAATATCGCGGGTCCGATCAGCGCATGGCCTTTCATCTTTATTATAAGCATTTTGGACTGCAAGAGCCCTTCCCCCTGCAAGCCGCCTACCAAACCGGCGTAATTTCCTCCCGCCACCCGCCCGACTGGTACAAGCAAAACAAGATGGAAATATACAGCCTGACCCATGAAATCTTTGTGCCGTATGAATTTGGCGAGAAACTGGATGCCGACTTTTTTTCGGAGCCGGACAAGGCCTATCTGCGTCCCCTGTTAGCCGACTTAACCGCGTATGGCATCGGCCTGGACGATGCCGATATCACCGCCGAACTGACCTCCTGTCTGCGCTACCTGCATTTCACCGACCTGCCGGTATACCAGGATTCGCTCCAGTACCTGCTGAAAAGCCAACGGTCGGACGGCAAATGGGGGAATTATGAACAGCACCGGGGCTATTACGGGGATTACGTCAACCAGGCGTTTTACCTGCACACCACCCTGGTGGTGGTGGATGCCTTGACAACGGCGTTCCATTACCGGGAGCGGTGAGGGGCCGCACGGCGGACGCCGGCCTGCCCACCGTAGCCCTTTGGGCGAAGGCGGGACGACAGACACCGGACGACAAACAGTTAACTAAAACAAGGACACAACATGAAATCACAACCCAAGTCGTCACCGAACGGAAGTTCGCTATACCTGTGCGCGCCGGTCAACGCGCTGGTGGAAGGGCTTTACGAGGAAAAAGTGCCTTTGCGGGAAATCAAGCGGCACGGCGATTTCGGCTTGGGCACGTTCGATAACCTGGATGGTGAAATGATCCTGCTCGATGGCGCCGTGTACCAGGTGAACTCGGAGGGCCGCGTGGCGGTCGTTGATGACGCCTGCCGGACGCCGTTTGCCTGCGTCACGTTTTACCGGCCAATCAGCCATGAGGACGTGACGCAGAAAATGGATTACCCGGCGTTTTTGAACCTGATCCAGCGTCTCCTGCCCTCGCCAAATATTTTTTATGCCATTCGCATGGAGGGCGTCTTCGACTACGTTAAAACGCGCTCCGTGCCCAAGCAGGAAAATTATCGCCCCCTGGTGGAAGTGGCCAAAGATCAACCAGAGTTCGAGTTTAAGGATGTGGCCGGGACCCTCGCCGGCTTCTTTACACCGTCATTTATGAGCTCGATCAATGTGCCTGGGCTTCATTTGCATTTCCTTTCCACCGATTTAACCCGCGGCGGGCATGTGCTTGAATGCCGTCCCCGCCAGGGACGCATCGGAGTGCAGTTCATCACGCGGCTGGAGCTGTCGCTCCCCATGACCTTCGATTACCTTACCCAGGACTTCACCCGCAATATCGAGCAGGATTTAAACAAAGCCGATAAGTAAGATCAGACGACAGATGACGGACGGCGGACGACAGACCGGAGAAGAGAGATAACAGACGGTGTACACCGGAAACGGCGCGGATCAGGCGCGGCTATTTGCCGTCGCCTGCATCCGCCTTGTTCGGCATTACGATATCAACTCTTTCATGTCTGCCACGAAGACACGGCGCGTTCCGTCAATAAACGCATTGAATGTCACGTAACGCCATGTCCGATCCCAGGCAGGATGAGGATCGACGCGCATTACACCGTCTTCGCACAGTGACTGCGTGTTTATGCGCACGATTACATCTTCCTCGCCGGTACCGAGATCCACCCAGCGTAGCGGAATAGTTCCGTCTCCGAATGACATCTTTTCCTTGGTGTATGTGTCGGTCAGCAGGTGCTTCCCGTTGGGATGCACCGTGGGATGTCCCGATCCGACTACATCATTGAGCATCCTGCGAAGCTCGCTGCCGTCAGCATGGACCTGCACGAACCGCATGACGTCCCGGTCGATATTGAGGTTCATTGATATGCGTTTGCCGTCGGGGAACCAGGTGGCGTGGTGACCCCCTTTCTCCCATTCTCCGGGACCGACAGCGCAATGCATCTCGCTGCCATCGAGCTTCATCGTCACCCATGCGTAGCGCACGGCCGAAAAGTCGATCCTGAACATATCCCAGCGCGGTTCGTCCGTCGCCGGGAACCATCTCAGGCTCAGCATCAAGCGATCGCTTTGCGGATTGAACTTGCTGTGGAAACCGTAGATTTCCTGCCGCTGCGGATCGTCGATGAAGGCGGGTGGCTCGGATTCGGTCAACATGTCGGCAATGGAGGTAAGCAACCGTGTTTCTCCTGTTGACGTGTCGGTCAGGTAGAATCCGTCGTCTTGGGCGGGCCCCACGTTGCGTCGCATTTTCTCGAGAGGGATGCAGACGCCGTAGCCCGGCTGTGTCTTGCGCATGGTCGTCATGTTGGACGATATCAGCCAACGGCCATCGGGGGACGCGTGGTACACGGTCCCTTCCATCCGCTTGCGTCCCCCCGTCAACGGATTGAGCTTCCAGGCAAACGGCTGCCAGCTTTCCGTGTCCACGTCGTTGAAGAAGAGCTCATGGTCGGATCGGCCCCAGTTGATATTAGCACCCATTTGCGGTTCCCAACCACAGGTTTCGGCAACAACGCGATCCTCTCCGGTTTCCAGATCGACGATGCAGACGCTGCCCGTTTCCCCCGGCTCGGGTTGGCGATCCTCACGAGGGAGTTGGAACACAGCCAAGTATCGTCCCGAGGGGCTTATAGGGGAGGTGTCGAAGAAACGATGGATACAGGCGGGGCGATCAGGTGTTACGCACCACACGGGTACCATCGGATCAAAGTCTAGATATCTCGGAAAACTCTCATGGTTCATTTGTCTACTTCCTTACATGCCGAATGGGGCGGGTCAGCCTGAGCGCGTAGCGCGATAGCCTGAACCCGCTGGTTCGGCTCAGTTGCTTTCTTTGCCGTCCGTCAGGATGTTCCTTGCCTCATGAATGATGGCCAGAATGTCAATCTGGTCAGATTTGATGTGGTAGATGATCCGGTAGGGAGTTTCGATCACCTCTCGAACTTGGTCCATATCATATTCCGGCACACGACGGCCGGAACGGGGGAAGTCGGCAATCTGCTGAGAGCGTCGCGTCAGGCGATCTATAGTGCGGATGGCGTACTCGGCGGAGTCTTGGGCAATGTAGGCATGAATGGCGTCGAGATGGGCTTGGGCTGTGTCTGTCCAATGAACTCTCATATCGACAAGCCGTATTTGGCACGGACTTCTTTGACGTCTTTGGTTCTTCCTGCCTTACTGTCGGCCAGTCCTCGTTCAATCGTCTCGCGAACATAAATTTCGTGCATAAGGTCATCCCATGTCGCCTGCTGAGGCATGCGGTCAATGAGCTTGTGTGCCGATTCTTTCTCCATGACAGTTGGCATAATATTACCTCCCTTTTCCAATGTAGATTACACGATCAACTGACGGGGATCAATCTCGTTTTTCTCTCACCGAACGTTAGGCGGCACCTGCGGATTTGCCGCTGCGGCAAATCCGCAAGGTGTCCGCAATGGTTGGGTGCCTATTCTCTTCCTTTCGGTTTTCGCCGATTCTTCACGCGTGCGACCCACCCGCTACCGGCGTTGCGGTGGTAGTCAAATCTCGGAATGTAGGGCTTAATGTCAAGAAGGGGACTCCCCTCGAGAGCGTCGATGCCGCGAATGATGCGAAAAGGGCGAATTCCCAAGCAGCGATCGGTCATGACGTCTGCCAAAGAAACGATGCCGTCGACCAGGAACAGGATGATGTAGATGTTAGCTAATCGCTTCAAATCGCGTTCTCTTCCTCCAGCCCAACGTCGTGCTCATGTTTTTTTTCAAACCGCCGCAGTTTGAAAAATAACATGCAGCAACTTGTTCGAAGTCTATCCCCAACCACAGAACGCCTAATCCAAGTGCAGAATACGCCGGGCATTACCTTCGGCGATAGCCGTGCGGCACTCTTGTTTCATCGGGGTTTCGCGCATCCACTCGACGTGGCCCATCTCGTGACCGGCGGCAAGGTAGTCCGTGGCGAAGAGCATTTTCGACCAGTTGCGTTCGATGAATCCCTGCGTGAACTCAGGGTCACGCGTCATTGCGTTGTATCCCGAACCGGCGGAAATGTCGGCGTACATATTGTCGTATTCCTGAAGGAATCGGTCTGCTTCGCCGCCTTCGACGACACGGGTCTTGGGGTAACTGCAACTTCCATCGTCATCGGCTGAAATGGCTTCCCACCAGCGCGGACCGTGACCGATGAAGATCGTATCCGGGAATTCCCTCAAGCACTTCTCCAGTCGCGGCAGGCCGACTTCGTCCCGCGAATGAGGTCCGGCCCCGTAGAACACGAGCGGCAACCCCAGTTCCCCGCATTTTGCGTAGATCCGCGTGCGCAACGGGTCGTCGAACACGAGCGTGTCAACGAACTCACCGAACCCCTTGACCAAGCAGTGTTTGGCGAAGTGCTCAATGAGCTCAATGCAGCACGGCTTGCGGGGATCGACGTGGATGAACGGAATCAGTCGCTCGGGATATCGCTCGGCGGCCTCGATCACCCAATCCGTCAGGCAGTACCCGCTGGTGTACTCGGGACTCTCCATCGGCAACATGACCGATTTATCAATGCCGCGACGGTTCATGGTGTCCACAAGCTGCTCGGCGGTTATGCCCGGAGGCTCGCTCGGGAGACGCCCTGAGTAGTGCAGGTGAGTGTGTGTATCAATCATTGGTTGTTCCTTCCTTGTCGAACGAGACTGTCGAAAAACGTATTTTTAGGAGGTAGAATCTCCTGCCGACCCCGACTTGTGACTATGAAATCATTCTGACGGCTGAAAAGG
>JBDRSI010000073.1:0-13076 GCA_043825055.1 Verrucomicrobiota bacterium | reverse complement strand
AACTGTGCTGGTTATCGGAGGCGGAAATTACGGGACAAAAGCCTGCCGATATTTCAAGGAGCAAAAAGCGCGTGTAATTCTTGTGGACAACGATCCCGCATGCAAGGCAAAAGCGCTTGTGGCCAAGAACGATTTTGTCCTGAAGGATGCGCAGTACGCCTGGAATTTGGCTTTAAAGCTCAAACCCGATTTCATTGTGCCCACTAACGCGGGCCATACTTGCGGGAAGTGGATTAGGGAATATTTTTGTTTAAAACCACTGTCCGATTCCATTTCCGATGTGACCAGAAGACTTCCGCAAAGCTTGTTCCTCGGCTGTGACGAACCGAATGCCAGACTGATTTTCAGCTACATGACCAAGGGAAAATTATGCCGCGAGGATTGTCCGCATCCGCCGACCGAGTGTGTCTTAACGCGCGAACCAAGACCGGCGCCTTTGTTCAAATTGCTGGAATACGGCGTTTTCGAATTGTTTGATTGCGCTAAAATTTTCGTATCCGAACAGATGGCCCCCAGCGTCGGCGCAATAAAAACATCGGATTTCCTGGCATTTGTAAAAGAGATTGAGTCGAAAAAACCAAAGACGCTGGCGGTGGGAACAGCCTGCCGGTGCCACGGCATTTTGAATCTATTCAAGAGATAAATTGTCGGGCAGGAATTTTAAAAACACGGTACGGCCGGAGGTCCGTACCTTGCCAATGATCGTTAAAAGGCGTGATGACGGCATCCCGGACATGTCATAATCAAGAAAGGAAATCAATATCATGAAAGCAATCAGGCAAATAGTTGCGGTGGCAATCGGCATTGTAGCGGCATCGTTAATATTGCAGAACAACTTGGCGGCAGAATCCAACGCCGCGCAACAGGCATCCGCCCAACCCGCGCCGGTTGCCACCCAAGCGGTTGTTGAAGCCGATATTGTGGTTGTTTCGGCCACGCGCATTCCTCAATCCATCCGCGACTTGGGCGTCAGCGTTTCCGTTGTTCCACGGGAAAGAATTGAGGAATTGCAGGCGCAAAACGTCGGCGATGTTCTGAAAGAAGTCACTGACGCGCGCGTCAACAGCTACGGGGCCATGGGGGCGCAAAGAGGAATAACCCTGCGTGGTTCCTCCGGACAGCAGGTGCTGGTCATGGTTGACGGCCGGCCGGTTAATGTTGCCTCGGTGGGAACGGCCGATCTTTCCATGTATCCGGTTGACCAGATCGAGCGCATCGAAGTGATCCGGGGGCCCGGCTCAGTTCTTTACGGCGCCGGCGCCATGGCCGGCGTGGTCAATATCATCACCAGGGATCCGCCGGAGAAATTTACAACCGATTTAGCGGCGTCGTATGGCACAAAAAACACACGTATTCTCCGATTGGATAACGGGGCGCGCATCGGCGACTTCGGCTACCTTATCACGGCCAGCCAGAATGCATCCGACGGCTGGCGTGAAAACAGCGCCTGCGAAGGCTACAATATTTCCGGAAAACTGGATTATGACCTAACCCGGGAATCGCGGCTAACGCTGAACTCCGGCTTTTCACGGCAGAACAAAGGTGTGCCCGGCTCGACAAGCTGGCCCACCCCCAATGCCAAGCAATATGACGAACAGTCTTGGTTCGACCTTACGCACAAATACGAGTTGGCAACTAATTCCTGTTTCACCGGCAAAGCCTTTCTTAATCAGAACTGGCAGAATTATAAAGACCCGGACAGTTTTACCGACACCATCAGCCGGAACCAGAAAGCGGGGCTTGATCTCCAGCAGACACTCCCGTTGGGCGAGCGCCAACTGCTTCTGGGCGGCATTTACCTGGAAAATGACCATGTGAACATTAAAGATGCCGGGGGCGTCTCCCGGATCGGAGGCAATCGCGATCTCTTTACCGGCGCGGGCTTCCTGCAAGACGAGGTGTCGCTCATGGATGCGCTGGTCGTGACCCCCGGACTGCGCTGCGACATTCAGTCGAAATGGGGCGCCGAGCTCAGCCCGAAGATCAGCGGCCTCTACAAGATTATCGAAGGCACCGGACTGAAAGCCTCCATCGGGCGCGGATTCAGGGCGCCTACGGTTAATGAACTCTATTGGCGCGACGATTATTCCGTGGGTAATCCCGATTTAAAACCTGAGGAATCATTCAGCTACGATGCCGGAATTCAACAGCAGTTTGGCGCCAAAACCATGCTTGAGGTTTCGCTCTTCCAGAGCCATATGAAAAACCTGATTGCCTGGTATGATGAGGGCACCGGAATATATACGGTGCAAAATATCAATGACGCCCGCATACAGGGTTTGGAAACCGAATTAAGCATGCAGTTTACTGAAGAAATATCCGGCGCTCTGAACTACACGTTGCTTGACGCGCAGGACACAAGCGGCAAGTATGACGGTGAGACCCTGACCTACCGGCCGAAGAATAAAGTGGGCGGCCGCCTGGGCTATCAGACCAAATGGGGGTTGAAATTGAACGTGAACGCCGACTATACCGGCTCGGTTTACACCGACCGGGCCAATATAAAGGACCTGGGCGGCTTTATGACCCTCGGCGCTTACGCGGCGCAGACCGTTTGCAAGGGCGTGGAAATTTTTGCGCGCGGCGACAACATCCTGAACAAGCAATACCAGTTGCTGGACGGCTACCCCATGCCCGGCGCAAGCGTGACGGGCGGCGTAAAGGCAATATTTTGAAAAGCAGATTTACACATTGGACGGCAGCGCTTCTGATTTTAAGCGGCTTACTGGCAAGCGTAGGAGTCATTTCCCTATGCCTGGGCCCGGCCGATATTTCACCGGCCAGACTTTTGCCGGCGCTTGTGCACGGCGAAGACACGATTGAACGGACCATTCTCTGCGATGTTCGCCTGCCGCGTATTTTACTCGGCATTGCGGTCGGCGGCGCGTTGAGCCTGGCCGGAGTCATTTTGCAGGGACTGTTCCGCAATCCGCTGGTCGAGCCGTACACCACGGGCATTTCCGGTGGCGCTGCGCTGGGTGTATGCCTGGCCATCCTCTTTAGACTGGGCCGGAGTTGTGGCGTCTGGTCTTTGCCGTTTGCCGGCTCAATTGGAGCGGCTGCCGCCATTTTCGTGGTGTATTTTTTAAGTACAGGCAAAGGCGGCCTTAATATCCGTAATCTGCTGCTGATTGGAATAATGATAAGCTTTATCTGCTCTTCATTGATCACACTGATCATGGCGATTTCAAAGGTGGAGGATTTGCACAGCATTATCTTCTGGGCCATGGGCTCTCTGGAACAGCCCAACCTGCTGCTGGTCAGGATCGCGCTGATTGTTTCCATTGTTGCGCTGGGTGTTTCCTATTTCTTCTGCCGGGAGCTTAACGCCCTCTTGCTCGGCGAGGAAGAGGCCTTCCATCTCGGCGTCAACATCGAAGCCGCCAAACGCCTGCTCTTTATCCTGACGGCCGTCATTACGGGATTGAGCGTTTCCGTGGCCGGCATTATCGGCTTCGTTGGCCTGGTAGTTCCGCATTTCATGCGCCTTTTCGTGGGCGGCGACCACCGTATTTTGCTGCCCGCTGCCTGGCTTTGCGGAGGCGTCTTTCTGGTCTCCTGCGACACACTGGCCCGGACGGTTATCAGCCCGACAGAATTGCCTGTCGGCGTTGTTACCGGGTTGCTGGGTGGAATAATTTTTGTCTATGTATTATGCCGTCGGCCGGAGGGCAAAACCCGATGCTCGATATAAGCGATCTGACCTGCGGCTATGACTCCGGATTCGCCATCCGGAATATAAATCTGCGTGTGCCGGCCGGCGAAATCATCGGCATAATCGGCCCGAACGGCTCCGGGAAAACAACCCTGCTCCGGGCCATAACGCGATCGCTTAAACCGGTAAGCGGCGCCATTCGTCTTGAGGGTGCCGACATCCGCAGGCTGAAAATCCGGGAGCTGGCCCGCAAGATTGCGGTTGTCTCGCAAAGCGCCGAATCCGGTTTTATGACCGTGGAGGAATTTGTGCTCCTGGGCCGAACGCCCTATTACGACCGCTTCCGCTTCCTCGAAACAAAGAACGACCTGCAGATCGCCCGCAACGCCATGGCATCAACCGACGCGCTCAGGCTCAAGGACCAGCTCATGAGCCAGATCAGCGGCGGCGAACGCCAGTTAGCCTTGATCGCGCGCGCGCTGGCCCAGGAACCCAAGTTGCTGCTCCTGGACGAACCGACCACCTATCTTGACATCACCCATCAGGTGAACATACTCGACCTTATCAGAAGGCTGAGCATCAACTTCGCGCTTACGGTGATCATGGTGCTGCACGATTTGAACCTGGCCGGCGAATACTGCCATCGCCTGGCGCTGTTCGACAAGGGCGCCATTTACAAATTTGGACTCCCCGAGGAAGTGCTTGATTACAGGATTATTGAGGAGGTCTACAAAACGGTCGTGATTGTCGAAAAAAATCCTGTTTCGCGCAAACCTTATGTCATGGCTGTTTCAGAAGCGGCGCAGGAAGCCAACCGCATGTCGGCTATGCCAAAGGAAACAATTATGCTATGACCGCCCAGCCAAATCGGGTGCCGCCAACAAACACTCTGTTTTTCAGCTCGTGGAGTGGCGGCAAGGACTCGTGTCTGGCGCTGCACCGCGCCTGCCTGGCGGGCGCCAAGCCGGCCTTTCTATTGACCATGATCAGCGAAGACGGAATAAGGTCAAGATCGCACGGTTTGCGAAAAGATGTCATCGAAGCCCAGGCGGCGGTGCTGGGCATACCCTTGCTTACCAGATGTGCCACATGGGCGGAATACGAAGCCGCCTTTATTGAAGCGTTACATGAAATCCATAAAAAAGGCATTACATCAGGGGTATTCGGGGACATTGATTTTCCACCCCATCTGGAATGGGAAGAAAAAGTATGCGCCAAAGCCGATATAGTCCCCTGCCTGCCGCTATGGGGCGGCGCCCGACTGGCGCTACTGCATGAGTTCATCACGCTTGGCTACAAGGCCTTGATTGTCCAAGTCAACGAGAACAAGTTGAACAGGAAATTCCTCGGACGGATAATTGACCGGGACGTGATCGGTGAGTTCCAGAAAACAGGGATTGATCCGTGCGGTGAAAATGGCGAGTATCATACTGTTGTTATTGACGGACCGATTTTCTCCAGACCTTTGTCTGTCGAAGCCGGTTCCCGCCTGGACACGGAATGTTCCGGATATTGCACGCTGGATATACATGTTCGCATGGGCAAGGAGTAAATAAGCGATGATGCACATTGAAGGTTTTGATGCGGCCTGGTCGGTCATTATAAAGGGTGGCCCGGTGATGTGGCCGCTGTTGATCTGCTCGTTGCTCTCTGTGACGATTACTATCGAACGCCTGCTATTCTGGTGGCGCCAGCGCATGAGTGCGCGCCGCGAGGAATTGCTGGACCGGCTGTTGCAGCACACGGAATGCGGCGAATTCGATCAGGCCATCCAAATCGCCCGTCGCCATCCGTTCGCCGCAACGCGTATTCTGGCAGCGGGTCTGAAGCACCATGCCTACGGCCTGGAAGGCAGTCTCGAAGTGGCCGCCGGCGATGAAATCGCCCGCATGAAATACGGCCTGACGGCATTGGATACCGTCATTACCCTGGCGCCGCTCCTGGGCATTCTTGGCACGGTGATGGGGATCATCCACTCTTTCCGCATCCTGGAGGCCGTGGAGATTCAGGATCCGAGCGCGGTAATCAGCGGCCTGGCGGAGGCGCTGATTACCACGGCGGTCGGACTTATTATCGCCATGGTGACGCTGGTGCCTTATAATGTGCTGGTCAGTAAAATCCAGCGCGAAGCGCGGCGTTTGGAACAAATCATTGCCCAGTTCGAAGTGGCGTTCAAGAAAGGACTGAAACATGCGGATAACCACCGGCTACGAAAACCGGAAGGCGCGCATTGAGTTGGTCAATCTGATTGATATCGCCTTCGTCATCCTGGTGTTTTTCATTTACGCGGCGATTTCGATGACCCTCTCGAAAGGCCTGAAAGTGGCCTTGCCGGCGGGCGTGGCCGACGCGGGCAAGCAGCAACGCAGCATCCGCATAACACTGGCCGCCGACAATACCATCCGGCTGGACAAGGAGTTCTGCGATTTGGACACTTGTGTTAAAAAAGCCGCCGCGGCCTCCCGTAACAGTTCCTGCGCCGTGTTGATCAGCGGCGACCGCCACGCCGACCTGGGCACAGGCATTGAACTATTGTCGCGGCTGAAGGAAGCCGGTATAGCCGCGGTAGCCTTCGAGGTAAAGAAGCAGTAATTAAATATGACTCAAGATTCGTATAACAGTTTTGCATACGGATCAAATCTACGCGATTATATCGCGGGCCTGTTGCTCGCGCTGCTGTTTCATGTTTGCCTGTTGACAATCATGGTGGGCTTGTGGAAGGGCAACCCAACCCGGGCGCGGCCGATGTTTCCGTACGGCGAGTCCAGCCTGGCCATGACATTCGTTGTGCCTCCTTCTGCCGGAGCAGTCACAATGCAGTCGCAAGAGGCGCCGCCTGTTGCTGCGCCTTTTTTTACGGAGCCTGAGGTGGAAGAAGAAGAAGCGCCGGCTTCGGTTGCTATCCCCGATCCACCCGCTCAACCTCGGGAATCACAGCCCGCGCCGCAATCTGACGCCGATGAATTCAGCAAGGGAATACAGGGGTTGCCCCGGATGTCCGCGGGTGTTCGTCCCGTTTATCCGCTGGGGGCGCGGCACCGCGGTGAGCAAGGCAACGTTACAGTGCGCGTGCAGGTTAACACGGATGGGCAGGTAAAGTGGGTAGCCATTGCCATGTCCAGCGGTCATCTTGAACTCGACCAGGCGGCGCTCAAGGCCTTGCGGCGCGCTTGTTTTGTGCCTGCCCGGAGGAACGGCAAACCGGTGGCATCCGAGTCTCTGATTGTCTTCCGTTTCCAGCTTGTAAACTGATGATAAGAAACAAGGAAACTAACACCTACATCGAGCGATTCTTTTTTCAAACCTGAAATACATCCTCGCAGACCGCCAGCTTCCGGCAACCGCTGCGCGTGACCAGCACGGTATCTTCAATCCGCACGCCGCCATGCTGGAAATAATATAGCCCTGGCTCCACCGTGACCACGTGCCCCGCGCGCAAACACCCCGGCCGCAGGCTGAGCGACGGCGCTTCATGCACCTCAAGTCCGATTCCATGCCCGGTCGAATGAATGAATCCCTGGGCTTGGCCATCCAGGAGGCCGGTCTTGAATCCACGGCGCGCCAGCGCGGCCGCTGCCGCCCGGTGCACGCGCCGTCCGCTCACGCCGGCGCGAATTTCCGCCAGGGCGGCGGTCTGGGCTGCTTTCACGGCGGCATACATTTTTTCCAACGCCGGCGACGGCGTTCCTTTCACCACCGTGCGCGTCAAATCTCCCCAGTACCCGTGTTCGAGATGTCGGGGAAATATATCAATCACGATACTCTGGTGCGCGCGTAACGGGCCATGGCCGACGCCATGCGGGGTCGCCGCCTGTTCGCCGCAAGCCACGATCGTTCCCTCGCCGGCGCAATTGTGATCCACCAACACCTGATAAATAGCACGCCGCATGTGTTCGGAGGTCAGTAACCGACCCCGAACGCGCAAGCGGTTTTTTTTATCCACGCGGGCGCGGGCAATCAGGCGGATGGCGGCACGCATCGCCTGAACCGCGGCGCGCTGGCAGGCTGTAATCCGATTCACTTCCTCGCGCGTCTTGATCGCCCGCTCGGGGACCAGCGGTCCGTCCGCGACAAACAGGCGCAAACCGGCGCGACGGAGTTGGTTGGCCGCGTGCACGGGGAAATCTGCCGCCACGGTGACGGTGCAAAGGCCCAGTTCCCGTAACAGGCCCACGATCCATCCGCTCAACGTGCCGCGCAGAGCGCGTGGAATGCGCAGGGCATCCGGTGAATACACCTGGATATCCGGCGCAACGCGCCGCGCTAGTTCGCGGTCAAGCAGAGACACGACCAAATATTTTTTTGCGGACTGTTGTACGTACACCACGGGATCCGGCACGGAAAAGCCCACGCGATACCGAATATCAGGCTTTTCCTGGGGCGACCCCATGGCCAAAATCGCACCTGTTAATTGCTTGCCCATAAAATTGGCCTTGCACCCTTGTAATTACTGGTGTTTGCCGCTATGCGCGCCTTCTCCTAAAGGCTAATCACGCTACGTCGTTTGCATGCCCTGCACAGGGTTCATGCAAATCGTCAATTTGTATATGCTTAATTTGGTGGTTTTTAAATATGTTTATACAATATATGGTGGTTTTAAAAAATAAAGCAAAAAACAATTTTTTTTGCTTGTCAGATGAGCACTGAACGATTAATTTCGAGCCTATAAAGGCTTGAGAGACATGCAAGCGGGGTTGTTAATAACTTGTTGATAGATTGAAAGCAGGTCGGCCTGGATATTGCGAAGATGGTTGCAAACAGGCCGTGGAATGATATTGCCTCCTGTTTGTCCCGCCTCGTCTTCCTTGCGGCCGTTTTAGCGTTTTTCTTTTTTTGTTCTGATTTTTTTCGGACAAATAAGTCGGCGATCAATAATTAGGATTGATGCCGGTTATCGGTTGCGTTTAAACTTAGCCTTATTTACGGATTGGCCTATTTTGGAGGTTACCTTGACAACAGTCCATCTTGAAACGACCTGGCCAAAAATCTGCCAGGCGCTGAAAGAGCAATTGAATGCAGATGTGTATGCGCGCTGGATCGCGGTAATCAATCCCCGGAAGTTGGAAGCGGATACACTGGTGCTGTCGGTCAGCAACGACTTCTACCAGTCCTGGCTGGAAGAAAATTACCTGCCATTGATCAAGGACGCGGCCAGCCGGATTTGCGGCTGCGATTTGAAGGTTGTTTTGGAGGTCCATCCGGAAGCGCTGTCCGTCGCGCCGCCGGCCGAAGCGGCCACAAAGAAATCGGCCGTTGACCGGCCAGGTTCCGCCAGGACGCTTCGCCCCGGCGAGAAAGCGGGGCCGGGCGCAGGCCCGCTGAATCCAAAATACCTGTTTGCGTCTTTCGTGGTGGGGCCTTCCAACGAGTTTGCTCACGCCACCTCGCTGGCCGTGGCCCAGGCGCCCGGGAAAGCCTATAACCCACTCTTCATTTACGGCGGCACGGGACTCGGTAAAACACACCTGATGCAGGCCATCGGACATTATGTGCACGGCCATTCCAAAGCACACGTTAATTATATTTCCTGCGAAGCACTGATGAACGAATACATTGACTCGCTTCAGAACCGGCGCGTCAAGCACTTCCGCGATAAATACCGCAACACCGACTTGCTGTTGATTGACGACATTCATTTTCTGACCAAAACGGCGGCCCTGCAGGAGGAATTTTTTCATACCTTTAACGTTTTGTACGACGCCCATAAGCAGATCGTCATGACCAGCGACCGGCCGGTGAACGAAATCTCGCACTTGGAACAGCGGCTGGTTTCGCGTTTTGAGTGGGGCCTGGTGACGGAGCTGATTCCGCCGGACTTCGAGACCCGCATGGCCATTCTGCGTTTCAAACAGCAATCCCTTAAAATCCAGTTGTCGGAAGATGTCATCGTTTTCATTGCCACCCATATCCAGTCCAATATCCGTGTCCTTGAGGGGGCCCTGATCAGGCTGACTTCGTACGCTTCGCTGTATCGCAAACCGGTGACGGCCCAGTTGGCTGAGCACCTTTTGCAAAGCACGCTGGACCAGGAAAAGAAGGAGCCGGTCACTCTTATGGTCATTCAGCGCAACGTGGCGGAATATTTCGACATTCGCCTGGCGGACATGACCAGCGCACACCGATCCCAGAGCGTGGCCTTGCCGCGTCAGGTGGCTATGTACTTGTGCCGCACGCTAACGACCTCCTCTTTTCCGGAAATTGGCATGGCGTTCGGCAAGACACACGCTACGGTTTTACATGCCTGCCGCCGCGTCAGCCAACGAATGGAAAAAGAGACTCAATTAAAACAGGCAGTTATCAAACTTGCAAAACAGATTGAAATGAATCCTGTTAAATGACCGTTGATACATTGCATACAAGTTGATTATAAAACTGATGATAACCCGGAAAATAATATCTTTGCGTTATATATAAACATGAGCAACGTTTCTATCAACACGCCCACTGACAGCCAAAGCATCAGTGTGCTTATAACCGAAAATGGGTTATCAACAGATTAAACAGACATAATACGACGAATAGATATATAATTAAGTTAATACTAGTAAAGGAGCCATTATGAAATTTGGAATAACCAAGGAATCATTTTTGAAAGGTCTGCAACAGGTTCAATCTGTGATCAGCACTCATTCTACGCTTCCCATTCTGTTTAATGTTTTTATTAAAGCGGAAAAACAGAAACTATCGCTGGTGGCCACGGACCTGGCCGTAAGTATCCGATGTAATGTGGAAGCCAATATTAAAAAAACCGGCGCCAGCACGTTTCCCGCCCGGCGCCTGTTGAGTATTGTCCGTGAACTACCGCAGGAAGAAGTGGAAATAGAGGTTACGGATAGCAATATAG
This sequence comes from Verrucomicrobiota bacterium, assembly GCA_043825055.1. Classification (GTDB taxonomy): domain Bacteria; phylum Verrucomicrobiota; class Kiritimatiellia; order JAAZAB01; family JAAZAB01; genus VSJD01. Next base: position 2,577 of record JBDRSI010000073.1, on the reverse strand, counting down.
CTTCCATTCAATGCGGATCTTCAGATTATAAAATATTTGGCCTGGCAGCGGACGAATTTCCACCGTTACCAACTTTTGATGACAGCCGATCGGTGACCATCAACCAGGGAACGTTCAAGGAAATGCTGAAAAAAACGGTGTACGCGGCTTCCATAGATGAAAGCCGGCAGATTTTAAATGGAATTATGCTGGGCATGCGCGAGCAAAAATTAACCATGGTGGCAACGGATGGCAGGCGATTGGCACTGGTCGAGCAGGAAATAGAAGTGCCGCCGGACGTGCAAAGCGACCTGGTCATTCCCACGAAAACCGTTAATGAACTGATCAAAGTGCTGGGCGATGAAGGGACGGTCAAAATTCAATCACTTCCCAATATGGTGGCCTTTGATATGGCGGAAACGCTGATCACATCCAAACTGATCGAGGGCAGTTATCCTAACTTCAAACAGGTTATTCCCAGCCAGTGCGAAGAACGTATTGCCTTGGATCGTGAAAATCTGCTGGCCGCCATTCGGCGCGTGGCCCTGCTGACCAGCGAAAAAAATCCATCGGTCAAACTGACCTTTGCCAAGAATCAGGTTCAGATTGTCGTGGTAACTCCGGATGTTGGCGAGGCGCACGAGTCAATTCCCATCAAGTACACGGGCAAATCCATTACCATGGCCTTCAACCCGGAATACCTGATGGATCCGCTCCGCAACCTAACCAGTGACGAGGTCGCCATCGAGCTGGTGGATGAAATGAGCCCGGCCGTCATCAAGTGCGATATCCCCTTCCTATACGTCCTGATGCCGCTAAGGCTGAATTAAAGCTTAATTTTGCACAAACATCAGCGTTTCGGTGATTCCAGGGTTTGGCGGGGTTGCCGTAATAATGCCCCGCCCCACGCGGCCAGATCATTAAGCTGTTGGGGGGATGGAGAGTGGTGCTGCGAGCGGAACGGATGATTGTTTCATCATAGAATAACATGATCAAAATGTCCCCCGTTCCTGCCGGACGATCTACAATGCCGGAGGACATAGCTTCCCGAATGCCGATGCCGTGAATGCATAGCGCCGATGTTTCAAGGGGCGGATGCTCGAAGAAATAGCGGATGGTCCTGTGCATATCTCTATCCTCCCCAGCCCTATTCGGCGCAGCGGGCTCGTCCGCCAACCTTCCTGCGCCTGTTATAGCGGGGCATAATATAGTGCAAAAGAATCATGATTCAATCCATTGCGATATTTCAGGCATGATTTATAAATAAGGCATAAGGATCATGGTTTAGCAATCATTCAATATCAAAAGGAGGGGCATTATGTCAACCGAATCTCCAGCCGGCGGTCTGGGAATGATCAGCAGATTGTCCAAAACCGTCACCCGATCCATTACGGCGGAAAATGTGTATGGCGAAAAAGGCCGCGGCGGCATGGCGGAGGTAAGCGCTGCACCCCAGCCCGAAGTTGTGAAAATCGGTCAGCCTTGGGGTGAACCAAACTCTTGCGCCCGCGATCTGGGTCGGACCTGGAAGGTCCGACCCTGCATTACGCTTCCCAAAGGATCCACAACCACCTTAATGGATGTGGGCGGTCCTGGGTTGATCCAGCATATCTGGATTACCTGTGAGCCCAAGCGCTTTCGCGATTATATTATCAGAATGTATTGGGATGGCGAAATGATGCCCAGCGTGGAAAGTCCGCTGGGCGATTTGTTCTGTAATGGCTGGAACACCCGAGTGAATATTCTGGCCTTGCCGATCAACGTAAATCCGGCCGGCGCGCTCAACAGCTACTTCCCCATGCCGTTCAAAAAGCAGGCGCAGATTACCGTGGAAAACAGGACTCCGGAAGATCAATCAGGTTTCTTTTATTCCATTACATATGCCCTGGGGGAGGTGGATCCCCAGGACGCCTATTTTCACGCCCGGTTTCGCCGCACCAACCCCTTGCCGTACAAGGAGGATTACGTAATTCTGGATGACGTCCGGGGCCAGGGACAATATGTAGGAACGTATATGGCCTGGCAACAGAACTCCTCGGGCTGGTGGGGAGAAGGGGAAATTAAAATGTTTATTGATGGCGACAAAGAATTCCCAACGATTTGCGGCACCGGTACCGAGGATTATTTCGGCGGCGCGTGGTGTTTCGGCCAGAATTTTTCCGCGCCGTTTCTGGGCTATCCATTAGGAGCTTGTGACGGCAAGCCGGGCAATCGGCATGGCCTTTACCGGTTTCATATCATGGATCCGATCCGCTTTGCCCGGGATATCAAGGTCACGATGCAAGCCCTTGGCTGGCGCAGTAAAGGCCGCTATCTGCCTCTGCAGGATGATATCGCTTCGGTGGCGTACTGGTACCAGACTGAACCGCACCGGCCGTTCCCGGCGCTTCCGGATCGTGATGGCATGGAAGTCATTTGAACGTTGGCGGCCCGCCCTCCGTAGCGCTTTGGCAAAGGAGGGCAGCGAGAGGTGCATCATTCCATGAACCGCTTGTGCCAGAACGCGCCGTTCAGTCATAAGTTCCCCTTCTGAATAGTCCTAATGCCCCGGCCAATGCTCGGGCAGTCCCTAAACTATTCAAAACAGGATTGGATGAC
>JBDRSI010000072.1:0-5854 GCA_043825055.1 Verrucomicrobiota bacterium | reverse complement strand
ACCTTTTCGAATCGGGTCCAGGAGGCTGGGAACGTCCATTTCACAGAAGCGGCAAGATAGCGCAGGGGATTCGGAAAATCAAGCAGATAAAAAAATAATAAACGGGAAAGGAATGAAAAATATGGCTCCGCCGCAAAATTTATGGGTCGTTAATTGCCAGACAATTCCGCAAACTATTCACTCTTCAAGCTTTATAAACTTCAAATGCTCTTGTATTTCCTGTAACCATATTGTTACGCCCTGCTGAATGAGAAAATCTCACCACCGAGGCACGGAAACACGGAGATGAAAAAAAAGGGGGGGTAAAAATTTAAGAGCAACGAGGCGCTAATCTCAAATTTAACAAAACTGACACATGGCCGCCTCCGGCGGCCGTATCCTGGAAGAAAACGACCTTGTCAGGCAAACCTTCAAGGACGAATTTCGCGCCGCTTCGCCTCATCAATCATGGCGGTCAGATTTTCCATCGGCGTCTCGCGGCCAACCTGATCTCCGGTGCCGATGATCACCCGGGGATTGCCCCGGAACGCCTCCCGGATTTCCCGGACCTCCCGGCGCACATCATCCGGCACGCCCCGGATCAAGGTTTCCACCGTGTGCACGTTGCCGTTCATCGTCGTGCGCCCATTTAACAGACGAGCAACGTGCTGTAAGCCTTCCAAGCCGGCGACATCGCCGCCCGGCGGACGTTCGAATGGACAGACACAATCAATGCCGAGTTCGGCAAAATCAGCGACCGTCTCCAGGCACCGGCCATGGAAATGAATATGAACCAGTCGCCCGTGGCGATGCGCCTCTTCCACGACGGCTCGGATCACCGGCTTATCCCATCGCCTCCACAGTTCCGGACCCATCAGGGAATTACAGCTCCACGAACAGCCGATAAACAGACTTTCCAGCGGCGTTCGCTCGCAAATCACCCGCGTGGTCCTGGTCATGAGTTCGATATGTTTCTGTCGAAGCGCCTCCAAGGTCGGTTCCAGTTCCGAGGTCATCAAATCATAGATGCCGGTTTCAAACCCGCCCTCGCGGGCCGAGGCGTAGCAATCGAAGAACGGCACACCGACATAAGCTTCCAGCAGGTACGTCTCCCCCACCTCTTCCCAGGCCTTCACGAGCGGCTGAACGTTCATCGCTTCCGGTTCGCCGCCGAAGGCGATCTCCTCCCAGGCAGGCAGATCCCGCGTTAAATCTTTCACCGGACGCTCAATTGTCCAGCCGGGTTCCTGGCGGCTTAACCGCTGGGCTCCGGTCAGGGGACCGCGGGATGTGTTGATTGTGGATCGAATTTCCAAGGTGTCGGGATCCACCCAGATATCCCGGTTTTTAACGGTCACACGGCCGTTGGGAATATCGGCGAACGCCAGACCCCACCCCTCGCAATTGAATGTTTCGAAGGTGGTTTTCAGCGCTTGGTGGAACGGAACCTCGCGCTGGAACCGGATCATATCCACGCCGAGGATCTTGGCCGGATAGTAGTACCAGAATTCGGGGGCGACGGCCGGCCGGTCCGAGGGAATGCCCCGGTAGGCATTGAGCATCCGCTGTTTTCCAGTCAGATTCGCCATGAGATCTCCACCGCCTGATGCCGCACCGCGCTGAGCTTGATGTGCGCGATTAACTCGTCCACCTCGTAACCGGTCAGGCGCGACTGTTCTCCCTGGACCCCTTGCGCGATGTTCCGGCAGAAGAAGGCCTGGGCCCGGTCAAACGGCGAAGCCGGTCCATAACGGTACTCGGTGGATGTGCCGGTGGCGTTGTCATAGTGCACCAACAGGGAGGCCTTGGAGGCCACCTCGTCCCAAGAGGCGCTGTAGATATCCAGCCGCCCGTTGAGGCCGTTGATTTGCATGTGCTCGTCCCAGCCGTCGCGCAGGAAGCCGATACGCGTCAGCGTATGGACCAGGGCCTCGAACTGCACGACGCCGTTGTCGGTTTCCAGGAGGGCGACGGTTTGGACGTCGAAATCACAACCCTCCGTCGTGTGCATGGCCGCATAGAGCCGGCGAGGGCGGCCCAGTAAACAGAGCACTAGGTCCAGGATGTGACTGCCGCCACAGACCAGGATACCGCCGCCGAAGTTTTTCACCACCAGCGATTTGCCGCCCGGCGGCTTGTGGAAGAAGCCTTCCTGCGGCGCCGAACTCCACAAGTCGCCCCAGACCTGGTAGGCCCGGATGTGCGTGGACAGAATCCGGCCGAGCGCCGGCAGGAGTGCCCGGGCCTTCTCAACCGCCGGGATGAAGCGCTTCATATAGGACGTGTAAAAAATCGTTTTCCTGGTTTCGGCTTCACGGACAATCTCCAGGGCATCGTCGGCGTTAACCGCCAGTGTTTTTTCGCAAATCACGGCCTTGCCGGCGCGGATGGCGTCCAGGCAGATGGCTTTATGCACCGAGGATACCGGCGTCACCACGACGGCCTGGACCTCCGGATCCTTCAGAATGGCCTGGTAGTCGGCGGTATAGGCGGCCTTGAATTTATCCGCCCAAGGCCGCGCCGCCGGTTCCGACAGGTCGCAAACCCACTTGACCCTGGCACCGGCTTTCTCCAGGCCGGAAAAATGAAACCGGCTGATATTCCCGCATCCGATAACGCCAACGGTGATTTTCATAGGCTCCTTTCTTGTGGATCCAATTTGCCATTATCAAGATCGTGAGGTAAAGCGGCGGTTTATGTAGTCTTCTTCACCCTCTCGTACAGAGCGGTCACGTTGTCCAAGGGCGTGTCCCGGTCAAACGCCCATGCACACAGGGTCACGGCCCGCACCGTGGCAGTTGCCTTGAGAATGCCGGCCACAAGGCGGCTTACGTCCGTGGGTGTTCCGCCCCGCATAACCGTGGTGTCAACCAAGGGACACATTATCACATCGGGCAACAGGGCGGCGCCCAGGGACAAGTCCGTGCCCGGTCCAAGTTCAATGGATCTCAGCGGGGGCAGCCCCGCAAAGGCATTGAGCAGATGGGTCGAGGGCCCACAAGAATGATAGCCGGCCTCCGCAAACGCCGTCATCACCTTCCGGTTCACGGGAAACACTACTGTGCGGTACAGCGAGTCTGAGATCAGCGCGGCGCTGCAGTCCCCGACCTGAATGCTGGTAAAGCGGCCCCCTGTTTCCTGCTGGAGTCGATCAAATATGGCCCGGTAGATGTCCCAGACTTTCCACAGGATGATCGCTGCATTTTCCGGCTCCGTCATCATCATACAAAAAAGATCTTCCCCGCAAAGCTGGTGTGCCGTCGTAAAAGGTGAATGAACGTTCATCACCCCGCTCTTGATCCCGAAGATATCGGCTTTGTCGCCGTACAGGCGCGTGAGTTCCCGGTATTGACGGATCAGCGCACCGATAACCGGATGGTGGGCCGCCTCCCGCGGATCGATTCTAGAAATCTCCACCGCGGTCTTCCCCGCCCACGGGGTGCCCCAGCTTTCGACGGTGCCGTCTTTCGGAAACCGCCACTCGGCCCCTTGGGTCCGCATGATCAGATCCACTGGCTGGATAAACAGGTTGGGCGACGGTTGCGGATGTGAGGACCCCACGCCATACCGACCCAAAACCTCGAACAAAAAGCTTTGCTCGGCCTTCTCGACCGCTGCGCGGCAGATCGGGTCAAAGTAGTAGGCCTCGCCATACGTGACGGCCAGGTGCTTATGGTAGAAGGCCGGCATGAAATTCAGGCTGACCGTTATATCAGGCCTATGCTGTGTCATCGCCGCCCCCGCGCGCAGAACTCGCGATATACTTCCAGCATGTACTCATAATTCTTCAGTGGCATGCCCGGGAAAATCGTGTTGGAAGTCGAGAAAATGTAGCCGCCGCCGGGGGCGGCGTTTTCGAGGCAGTAGAGCGCCGATTTCCGGATCGCTTCTTTTGGCCCGTCCTGCATGAGACTGCACTGCACGTTGCCCATGAGCGCCATCCGACCGTGACAGCGCCGCTTGACTTCGGCAATATCCATGCCGGCCATGGGATCCACCGATTGAAAACAAGCCGCCCCCAGGGAAAGATAGTCGTTCAGGATCGGCATGATATTTCCATCCGTATGGACAAACGGAATGATCTTCCGGTCCTTGATATACTGAACCTGCCGCGCCAGGTGCGGCGTGATGAACTCTCTGAACTGGGCAGGTGAAATAAACGGCCCGCCGTTAAAGGCCACATCGTTGACGATATGAATGAAGTCGGCGCCGGCGTCAATCACCCGGTTGAAGGTCGCCAAGGCCGCCTGTGTTTTCCGTTCCGCCTCCGTACGGATGATCTCCGGATGCTCCGCCAGGTCCCCGGCAAATTGCATCCAGTCCTTGATGGATTCGATGGACCAGATCGTGCCGCCAACAGCACTGCCGATCAGGATCTCGTCGCCGAAGGTCCGCTTCGCCGCCCGGACCCCATCCGGATCGCTCCACGGCCAGAAAACTACCAGCGCGTCCCATTGGTAGCGTTCGACAATCTTCTCGTAGATACGCATACACTGGCCGATCAGCCGGTCCTTCGCGCCGCGCGTGCATCCCTCCCACGCGTTGCGATCCGGGAATTGCAGGCCAAAGGCTTCCTTTTCGAGTTCGAACCTGACCTCGAAATGCGGCGGCCGGTCCGGTTCCTCAAAGGCCAGCGTCTTCAGCATTCTTTCCTTGCCGGTCATCAGGTAATCCTTACTCTTGTCGCGCGGGTTCCACCTTTACGCCGGCCTTGACAATCTCCGCCGCCAATCGGTCAGCCATGATGGCGAAGCCCTTGTCGTTGGGATGCAGGCCGTCGGCAAAACAACTCAGGTCGGACGGAATCAGCGCGGGTCCTTCCACGAGAAGCAAGCGGTTGTTCTTCCGCGCCGCGACAAGTTTGTGCAGCGCCTCGCGATAGTCTTCCAGTTTCTCGGTCCCCACCCACTTGCCCGGCACATCGAGCGGCGTGATGACGACCATCAGGGCCGTCGGCCGCCGCTCACGAAGCGTGTCGAGAATCGCACCATAGTTGCGCGCAAAGGTATCGAGCGGAACGCACCCCAGGCAGTCGTTGACGCCCAAAAGGATGGTAACCACATCCGGCTTCATGGCCGCCACCAGCTTAGCGTCGGCCGGCACGGCGGTCCGGCTCCCAAAGCCCAGATTCACGAGTTGCCATCCCATGGTTTCCGCCAGTTGCCAGGCATAACCGGACAACGCGTCGCCGGCGAAAAACCCGTGCGTGATCGAATCGCCATAGGCCACGTAAACGGTCCGCTCGGCCACCGGCGGCAGCGCCAGTAATTGCCCGCCCGCCGCCAGTCGCAGACCGCGGAAAACTACCGGATCCGCATACGGCAGGACGAGCCCCCAGGTGTGCGGCTCACCGTCACCAGCCGCAAGCCGGACTCGCACGACGCCGCCCGCATCGGAGGGACGATCGAACGTGGCGATTCGACGTCCATCCCTCAACACCACACCCGTGCTCTGGTAGTTGACTCGGTTCGCAAGCGAGGCCTTCGGTGCATACTCAACAAGCGCCTCGGCCACGGTCGCCGTCATGCGAAACCGGACCACCGCGCCGGGCGTATCATTGCCGAATAAGGTGTTAGCAACCGGGCGCACGCCGGATGCCGATTCCGGCGTGCAACGCAACGTGACAAACCCGGCATAGACAATGTTGGAATTGTCGGTGGCAATCGCCAGGGTAAGAGACTCAGCATTCGTCATAGCAACATACTCCAATCCCATGATGCAGAGGGCCAGCCGCGCCATCCAGGGCACGAGGTTCCGCGGCAGACTCGTTAGCGATGGTATTTGACTCATGGTTGCACAACCACTTTCAGCGCGACCGACGTATCCCGTGCCGTGGCCATGGCCTCAGCCATCCGATCCAGCGGGAACCGATGCG
>JBDRSI010000071.1:0-3349 GCA_043825055.1 Verrucomicrobiota bacterium | reverse complement strand
GTTTCCTTCAGCCGTTTGGAATTTTATACTCCCAACATCAGCGCCGCTGATCTTGATATATGGGAAAATGATGCCTGGAAGACTATCTTCCAGTGGAAAGATCAATATCTCTACAAGCTGTCCTATCAGGGAAAAAGCGTTACAACGGATCGGATCCGTATCCGGCCTACAGCAAATCGGAAAGGATTTGGATCCTGGACGCTTAATGAAATTACGGAAATGGGTGTTTATAAATGAGCTGAATCTTGAGTGAGTTTTCATATGATATTCGGATTAAGGATTTCTCAGCTGAACGAATAGCGTAGCGGGACTGATAAGAACAAATTTGAATCTGCCAAAACCAAGCTCATTACCAACAACAAAAGCCTGCGGATGTTTTGGAAACGGCAGGTCGCGCCCACAAACGGTCGGGCCTTTTGCCACACGCTACCAAGTTCTCAAATCTCGTCGCGGGCGCCCTTATTCCGATTCCTGGCTAACTGAGCAGTCACGAAATGAAAATTGCTGTGATTCCGCTTGACGGTGTCCGCGAAGGTTCTTAATGTACGCTTCATGCAACAGTGGAATTATATCCTGCGTGTGGGTCTCGCCGGGCTCTTGCTTGTTGCGCTGACGGGTGGGGGCTGGGCGGTGGAAGACAACAAGGAAGAGACCAAGCAAGCCCGGCACAACTTGAGCTGGTGGGAGCATTATCGGCCGGCCGAGGCGACCCCGGAAACGCAGTTGGCCTGGGTCAACGAGCTCAAGGATGCCGGTCATACCATCCGGGCCTCGAAAGCCTGCCTGGCACTGGTGAATGCCTGGCCGGAATCTCCGCAGGCGCCCGTGGCGCAATTGACTTACTGCCGCCTGCTGGAACAGCGCGGCAAGCCGGCCAAGGCTTTTAAGGAATACCAGTTCCTGGTGGAGGCCTATGCCGGTTTCTTCCCGTACGACGAGGTCATGGATCGTATGTATGCCATTGCGGATGGCATGGCTACGCGCGACCGGTATTTCCTGTTTATCAAGTTCAAGACGCCGGAAGAGGCCATTCCCTTGTTTGAGAAGCTGATCCGGAACGGCACCCAGTGGAAGCGGGCGGCCGAACTGCAATTCCGCATCGCGCGGATTTATGAAAAGACCCGGCAATACGATCTGGCCATAGAAGCCTACGGCACCTATCATCAGCGCTATCCCGTGAGTCCCTTGGCCGAGCAGGCTTTGTTCGGCCAGGGGCGATGCTGTTATGAATATTCCCGCGAAAATCCCGTGGCCTTGGATTTACGCGAAAATGCCGTAGCGGTGCTGCAAGGATTCCTCGACTGGTATCCCTACAGCGACATGGCGGCGGAGGCGCGGACATACCTGACGACACTCCAGCGCGCTCTGGCCGGCGGCCTGTACGGCCAGGCCGCGCTCTATGAAAAGACTGCCCGGGTTACCAGTTACAAACGGGAACACCACGCCAGTCTGGTTGCTGCCCGGATCTGCTACGAGCGGGTGATTGACGAATTTCCCCATTCGGAGTGGGCGGAACAGGCCCATGTACGTATTGCGGCGATCAATCAACAACGGGGGAAAAATCCATGATTTACAAATGTTCGGCCATGACACTGGGGCTGGCGTTCGTTCTACTGACACTGCCGGGGTGTGTGGGCTACCGCCTGGGCAGTACCCTGCCGCCGGATGTGAAAGCCATTTATGTGCACCTCTTTATCAACAGGTGCAACGAACCCCTGCTGGAAATTGACACCACCAACGCGACCATCGCCGAGTTTCAAAAGGACGGCACTTTGCGTATCGTGCCCAAGGGCGAGGCCGATGTTCTTCTGGAAACCACGTTGAATGGCATAACGCTGACGCCTTTGCGCTATAGTCAGACGGATAAAGCCAAGCCGAACGAATACCGGCTGACCCTGGAGGCGTCGTTTGTGCTGAAACGCGCCAAGACCCGGGAGATCATGAACGAGGCGTCCGTAATCGGGGAATCCACGTTTGTTTTTGTAGGCAATTTCAACAGTTCCAAGCGCGCGGCCATTCCCGCCGCATCGGAAGACCTGGCCAAGCGGATTGTCGAAAAAGTGGTGGAAACCTGGTGAGGTGTCGGGGTGCGGAAGACGGATGCCAGAGGACAGACGACGGACGCCGGATTCTGGCCGAACCTCTGACCGCTGCCCCCCGCCTGCAACGCTGGGCGCAGCACTGTGGGCAGGTCTGGTCTTTGGCGAGCGTGACTCCAATCAGGCCTTGGGTTGGGCCAGTGCCGCGATCTTGGCTGCTGCGCGCCGCTTCCGACGAATGGCGGTGTTTTTCTTAATAATGCCCTTGATGGCGGCCTTATCAAGGATCGAGCAGTAATCGCTGAACACTTTGCGGCTTTTATCCGCATCGTTGGCCGCGCATACTTCGAAAAGCTGGCGACGCAGGGTGCTGATTTTGGATTTGGCGGCCTTGTTCCTCTGGCGCGCTTTTTCCGAGACGCGCATCCGCTTAACTGCACTGTGAATATTGGGCATAGTATAAACTCCCTGCGCTAATCCGGTTGTGCGGATATTTAATTCGTTGCAATGGGCGATAATTTGAAACATTGCCCCAGGGAAGTCAAGCACGGATTTGAAATTATGTGGAAATTTAAATCAGGCTCGTATCTCCGCTTTTGCATCGGCGTGTTATTGATTCCCTGCGGCATTGCCTTGACGCGCACGGTGGTGGCGAGTATCGGCGCTTCGGCCGCTTTGTCCCTTACGGGCGGTGCACGGCCGTTCCTGATGGTCGCCGCGGGCGTGGCGGCGGCTGCGTTCGTGTTCTGGGTGTTGCCGGCGCCGGTGCGGCTTTACGTACTGGCGCATGAGTTGACGCACGCACTCTGGGGCGCGCTCCTGGGAGCGCGAATCTCCGGCCTGCGGGTGTCCGGGAGCGGCGGCTATGTGAAATTATCGCAAAGCAACTGGCTCATCGCCCTGGCCCCTTTTTTTTCCCCCCTCTATACCTTCATCGTCATCCTGGCGTATTACATCCTGCTGATTTTTTTCGACCTGCGTCCCTATGCTTTTGCTTGGCTCGGGCTTATCGGGTTCACGCTGGGGTTTCATTTCGTGTTCACGATCTATGCCCTGGCTCAAGATCAACAGGACGTGCGCGATTATGGCCGGGTGTTTTCGTTCGGTATGATTTACCTCATAAACATGCTGGGGGTCTGTCTGGTTCTGCTGATCGTGGCGCCTCTGACGTTGCCGGATTTGATTCGGCGGTTGGCGGGAGACCAGGCGGTCATATGGAGTGTCTGCGGACGAGCGCTGATGGTGGCGGGGACATGGGTATGGGGTCTTGCGGGCGAATGCAGAATGTAGAATGCAGAATGCAGAATGAA
>JBDRSI010000070.1:0-4839 GCA_043825055.1 Verrucomicrobiota bacterium | reverse complement strand
CGGCCGGCCGGGTATTTTTTCGTTCCGCTTTGTCTCAGACGTAAAGGCCGCGAACGCCTTCTTCGACGGCAATATTGCTTCCAACCCGGCCGCTTCCTTTTGCGCTAATATCAGCTCCCGGTAAGCAGGGAATCGTTTGGGCAGGCTAATTGTCCGAACCTGGTGTGCCATCTCAATCCTGTCGCGTATCTCTTTGTTCCCGATATTCGCATAGGCTTCGATAACCGCGTCAGCAAGCCGCTGCCCCATGATCGTCACCCCGCGCGTGCTCCAGAAGTCGGCGTTGCGGTCCCGTACCAAATCCCGTGGGGATTGGTCACCGGCGGAGGAAACCTGGCATAGTGTATGGAAATTGTCGCCAAAACGCGCTTTCAGCAGGCGGCGGAGCTCCCCCATAAAGTCCGCGGAGACCAGGCATGTCGCTTCCATAACTTGAGAGGGGCAGACCGCATTGACAATGACACCGGTTGTGTTCTTGTTCTGGTCATACGTGAACAGCAATTCCACCGTGGAATCCTCTTTGCCCTCCAATTCCATGAAGTCATCGCGGGATGTGTCGCCATACATTTCTGCGTTGCCATTGCTGAACACCACGCGTCGGCAATGACCCAGCACGGCATGACCGCGAGTAGCGGAGATCGCCCCATTGCAGAGGCTTTTCCATGCGCGACGGACGGCATCCGCCAAACATGCGAGGATAAATTCCCGATACTCTTCCGTTTTTACGGCTCCCGGCTCTGGTGTCCACCAATTGCGTCCGCTACTCACGGATGGGGCGCTGTGGGTATGCGTTGCATTCATCATGATCTTTTCCGGAATAATTCCAGGGACCAGGTGTTTAACCTTTTTCCTCAGGGCATTAAGAAACTCAAGCGGGAAATTGGTAAGGTCAACTGAAATCATTATCGCCTGCTCGCCGGACTCCGATTTCATTGCCAATACGGTCGCGCCCAGGCGGGAATGAATGCCCTTGGACACCCTCTGGTAATATTGACCGTAAAGCTCACATTTCTTCGCGGGGGTGATATCCGCTTCTGCCCAGCCGATGCTAATCCGTTCTTTTTTAAACATTTTCTTTTCTCCTGTGATGATTGTCCATTAGCGGTAGCAGACCTGATTGAGCCTGAGGTCCGCAACCCGTTCCAGTTTGATAACCTCGCCGCCGGCCAGCAAGTGGGTGTTGTCGCAATGGAATTCGTTAATCATGGCGTCCTTCACGTCCTTCAGCCACAGGGCGTGTTTCCAGGGAGCATCCAGGTTTCCCCATCTGATTCTTAAATTCCGAAATGCCAGATCTTCAGCATACTCACAATAAAACGCGGCGGGACGCCCTTTGTGATACGCTCGCCGCCAGGCCGGATACTCCTCGCCCGCAACCTCCATGTGCTCTGCCCCGCCGACAATCGTTACGTCCACGTTGTTGAAACTCAGTTCCCGTATCGGATTACCGGGGCAGCCGACGATCAAAGAGTTTTTCCGGACAATCGCACGGATATTGTTCAGGCTGATATTCTTAATTATGCCCTTGAATTCTTCTCCGGTGCAGACATAAAACGGCATAACCACGTCCATAACCACATTGGAAACAATAATGTTCTCCACATCGACGCCGCGGGAGCCTGCGGAATATTTGGCGATGACGTTTACGCCTGTGCGCGCGTTATGAATATTAATATTGCTGATCGCACAATTACGGACCGCACCGCTACCGACGCCGATCCGGAAAGCGTTACAGGGGGTGCTCAGGACGCAGTTGGAAATGGCAACGTTTTCGCAAGGTGCACCCTGCTTTTTCAACAAGGCCCCATTGGCGCGCAAGGTAATACAGTCATCACCCGAATCGATCAGGCAATCACTGACCGTTACGTTCCGGCAGCAATCGATATCAATCCCGTCCCCGTTGGGGGTCGCATGCGGGTTCGTGATTTTCAGACCATGAATGCGGACGTTTTCACAACCATGAAAAAACAGGGTCCAGTATGGCGGGTTCACCAGTTCAACGCCCTCCACCACCACGTTCTCACATTCAACGAAATAGACCATCTGGCCGGGGCGTGGTTTCTTGATTGCAAAATTCCCGCCCGCCTTAGCCGGCCCGAAAAAGGCGCCGCCATTGCCATCAATTCGTCCTTGCCCAGTAATGGAGACGTCTTTGACCTCGATCGCGAGAATGAGGTGCGCGCCGGTAACGTTCTCTGTTTTGGAAACTCCGTTCTGTGGAAAGCAGTCGTTGGCATTGTAATCGGCCAGATTCGGGCTGCCTTTCAATACCGCTCCTTGCGAAAGAAACAGGTTCACGTTGTCTTTCAGGAAGATCGTTCCGGTCAGGAACTCGCCGGGCGGGATCAGGACGCTCCCGCCACCGTGTTCCCGGCAGGTGTCAATCGCCTTCTGGATCGCCTGCGTATTTTTAAACTTTCCGTCCGCTACCGCTCCAAAATCCGTGATATTGCAAGCAGGCATTTATTCTTCTCTTTATTTCTTTACCAACATGCGCCGGGCGTTGTTGTAAAAAACGTCTTCAATATCAGGCCTTGTTAATTTTACGGCCTGCGCCGCGCGGCGGAAAGCGGCCAGTTCCTCATACATGAAAAACGTGAGTTTTCCCGCCGCATCCCCTTCTACCTCGCGCATGTGGCTGTCCGCGGAAACATCACCGAACAGCCCTTTCGGCACAAGATTGATGTATTTGCCGTTTTCGCAAATTCTTATGGTTCGCATGCGCAAAATCGGCAAATCACTTCCAAACAGAACCCGTTTTGGCCCCACTGTTTCCAGCAACCGCCGGAAAGCCACCGCATTCGTGTTGGCAGAAATATCAAAACACATTTTTTTGGTTTTTGCCAGAACCTTGAACGCATCGCCGATATCCTCCGGACAGTAAGCCCTGCCGACGTGGGCAATGATCAATTTGATGTTTGGATAACGTTCCTCAATCTCCAGCATTTGCGCCAGATTTACCGGATCGCGCAGACGGTCGTTGCGGGGAATATGCAACATCATTATCCAGCCGTTTTTATTCAACACTTCCAGCTGATGATGCGGGAAAAAGTCGAAAATCCGGATTTCCGCCGTCGGCAGATAAGAAGGCGACATGGTCAGGTAACTCTTGATTCCCAAAAATCCACCTTTTTGAATCCGATCTTCAAGATCAGACACGGCCCAGCGCGGATCCGAAAAGATCAAGGCCGGAAAACCATGTTGTCGAGAGGAGAGACTGACATAATCGTTCGCCGCGTCAAAATGTTTTGCTCCCGTCAGGTTCGCGAAAATCATGGGCGTGACGGTTTTTCCGGGAAACATCAGTTTGTACGTTTCGATCAGGTCTTCCACCGGGTTTTCATCTGCCACCATGGACGGCCAGGAAACGGTTCTGACCTTCATTCCTGGCTCCTTCCTTACCTTGAACTGCTTCAGCCAGACGTGGGTATGCACGTCGATGATCCGGTCCGGCAGCCAGTCGCTAAGACGTCTTTCATAAAATTCGCGATCAATTTCTTTAACTTCAAACAAAGATTTCATATTGCTACTGTCCCGTGTATCCGGTTTTCTTCCAGATTTTGCGCGCGTAATTCAGGGCAAATGCCGAAGGTGTTTTGTTCCCTTCAACGCTCGACCAGGGCTGACCCGGCTTGCGCCGCGCCGGATCAGGCGTCCAATCGTCTTTTTCATACTGCTTCCGCACCGATTCCTTCCGTAAATCCGGCACATCTACCGTGGCCCCGTCCGCCAAGGCAGAACGATAGGCCTGAATGCCGACGATTGACATGGCCACGCCACGATAGACGTCCAGATAGGGCTGTTTGCCTTTCCGGATGGCATCGGCAAAATAATACATGGTAAAAAAATCGCCGCCGCCATGACCGGTTTTTACGGCCAGATCGTTCATGACCGGGAAATCCGGCATGTAGGTCATGCATTCCGGATAGCGTCGTTTCTCATGCCATTGCTGTCTCAGCAGTGTTACCTGGCCGCCTCTACCTTCCATGTATCCCTTCGCCGCATGAATCCGCGTGCAGATATCATGTCCGCGCAAGCCTCCCTGCAGTAACTTGACAACCGCGTAATTATCCATGCGCACGGCAATCATAGCGCCACCGTCATAAGATTTCACCTTTCTCTGCCATTCAGGACTGTCAGGCGCGGCGCGTACTACAAATCCGTTCACCGTGACCGGCCAGGTATCCGTGATAAACATGATCGGCGCCATGCCATGCGTGCAATAATATGTGGCTGGTATCCAGTTGCGCCAGTGATTGATCCCGGGCGATATTCTATTGCTTTCATCGGCATTCATCGGATGGACGTATTCGCATTCGCCATACATGAACGTACCGAATTCGCCGTTCTGAAAGAGACGCCGCATTTCCTGATTATGCCGCATGTAGGGATAGTTCTCAGCGAACATGTAGGTTTTACCGGTCTTTTCCACCGTCCGGATCAGTTCAACTCCCTCTCCCATGGTATGACAGGCGGCCGTCTCGCTCATGACATGCATTCCGGCCTTGAGGGCCTTGATGGCAAACGGGGCGTGCTGGTGAAAGTAATTCGCCAGCACCACGGCGTCCATGTCGTGCTCCAAGAACTTGTCGTAATCCGTGTAAGTCGCCACTTGTTTTTCTTCACCGAATTTTTTCAGTCTTTCTTCCCATGTGTCGCACAAGGCTACGAGTTCAAATCCCGCGGCCTTTGCGGCATCCCCGGTGAAAGAACTGCCGCGGCCGACGCCAATGACTCCGACGCGGACAAGACGTTTCTTGTTGAGTTTTTTCATGCTTTTACTTTTTTATGTTTTTTCATCCGCGATCCACTGACCAGCGTTCCGCATTTTTCAATAAT
>JBDRSI010000069.1:0-12265 GCA_043825055.1 Verrucomicrobiota bacterium | reverse complement strand
TCATTTATTAGAATATTAGAACATGATTATACAAAAATGATAAAAACAGCTTTATAAACTCTGGTCTGTCGCCTGCCCTTCGGCCTTCCTACGCCCACCGAAGCGGGCTTCGCGAAGGCGGGAGCGGGCTTCGCGAAGGCGGGAGCGCTCGGGCAAAGGAGTGTCCGTCGTCCCGCCTTCGCTCCAGAAGCTTCCCCTTTCGCTCAAAGAGCTTCCGTCTTCGCCAAGGCTTCGCCG
Organism: Verrucomicrobiota bacterium; assembly: GCA_043825055.1. Taxonomy (GTDB): domain Bacteria; phylum Verrucomicrobiota; class Kiritimatiellia; order JAAZAB01; family JAAZAB01; genus VSJD01. Next base: position 12,028 of record JBDRSI010000069.1, on the reverse strand, counting down.
GACATGTCGGCGGGACAAGTCGGCGGGCAGGCCGTCGTCCTCTTCAGGTCTGTCGTCCGTCGTCTGGCATCTGGCGTCCTCTTCAGTCCTTCGGCTCTGGCATTTTGCGATATAGTGTAGCCAGGCTGATTCTCAATGACTTGGCCGCTTTTTGCTTATCGCCGTCCGAAGATGCCAGGGCTTGGGACAGGTATTCCTTTTCCTTCATCCGTAGGAAGGCTTTTAATGATTTGCCGCGGACATCGTCCATTTTCTTTAATCCGCCATCAACCGCAGACGTGATTTGCTGCAGTTTTGCCGGCAGGCTTTCCCGGGTAATTACGGTGTCCTTGGCAAAGGTCAAAGCATGTTTCAGGGCGTTTTCGAGTTCACGGACATTGCCCGGCCAGGCATACTGCTCAAACAGGTTGATGACGTCCGGGTCCACGGTCGGAATCGGCTTGTTCGCGCCCACTTCCCGACGCAACAAATGATAGGCCAGCGGCAAAATGTCCTCCGGCCGTTCCCGCAAAGGCTTGATTTCGATCGGGATGACGCTCAGGCGATAGTAGAGGTCCTCGCGGAACTTGTTCTGCTCAATCGCCTGCTCCAGGCGCGTATTGGTGGCCGCCAGCACACGGACATCCGCCGGTATGGACTCATTGCCCCCAACACGCCGGATTTCTTTATCCTGCAGGACGCGCAACAGCTTGGCCTGGATGTTGAGCGGCATGGAATCAATTTCATCCAGGAAAATGGTGCCATGATCGGCCACTTCGAAAAGTCCCTCCTTGTCGGTTGAGGCGCCCGTGAACGCGCCTTTGACATGGCCGAACAATTCCGATTCCAAGAGCGCTTCCGGCAGGGCCGCGCAGTTCAGAGGAAGAAATTTTTTCGTCTTCCGATTGCTGTGGGCATGAATGGCCTTGGCCACCAACTCCTTGCCCGTTCCGCTTTCGCCGTAAATCAGCACGGTAGTATCGGTTGGCGCCACGCGCTCGATCATTTCGCACACGTTGCGCATGGCCCGGCTTTCGGCCACAATGTTTTCAAACTGGTATTGCCCGGTGAGCTGGGCTTTTAACTGCACGTTTTCGCTCAGCGCCTTGTTGTATTCCAACGCCCGTTTGACCGTGATAATCAGTTCGTCCAGCTTGAAGGGCTTGGTAATATAGTCAAAGGCGCCCAGCTTCAAAGACTCGACAGCCGTTTCCACGGTGCCGTAGCCCGTAACCATCATCACCGACATCGAGGGCTGGTGTTCCGTGGCTAATTTGAGCAGGGCCATCCCGTCAATCGGGCGCATGCGGATATCGGAAAGCATGAGATCGAACGGCGTGTTTTTAATTAATTCCACCGCTTTTTCGCCGCCATCGCACGGAACCACCTCATAGCCTTCCGCCTTGAGCAGGACGCTCAACACGCTGAGAATGCTCGGCTCATCATCAACCAGTAAAATTTTAGCCATAGGATAGAAATTCCTTAATCTGTCAGTTATTCATATAAGAATACCCAACAAAATGCAAGCGCAATTTCTCGATTTCTTTAAAATCAGATTTTTTCCTCAGGCGGATCCGCCTATATGGCGGAAACCATGAACCTGCCCGCAGTGCTACAGCGTTGCAGGCGGGCGAACACTGATCCCGACCTCACAGAGTCGAGATGGATATGAGGAAAACTTTTTTATCGCGTTGTTTGACTCCGGCAGAACAACGAAATACGCTCCGTTTCCGTGAATGAAGAACAGGCCAAGAAAGCCCGTCGCGACTAACTTTGTCCGCCGAAGGCGGATCCGCCTCCCGCCGTCGCTAAAGCTATGGCGGGCAAACTGGCGGAAAATTTCTATGCATTGAATTATCCGCCGCCGACCACTTCGCCCATTTTGAAGATCGGCAGGAACATGGAGATCACAATCCCACCGATGACCACGCCCAGGAAGATCATCAACAGCGGCTCAATGAGCGAGGTTAACCCGCTTAACATGGTTTCCACCTCATCGTCATAAAAATCGGCAATGTTTTGCATCATCTCGTCAATTTTTCCGGTTTTTTCACCAGCCGCCATCATGTGCACGAGTAATTTCGGAAAACAGGAATGCGTTACCAGGGCCTTAGCGAGCGGCTCACCTTGTTCAACGGTGGCACGGGCTTCGAGGATTACGCGCTCAAACACCTTGTTGCCAGTGGCGCCCGACACGATTTCCATGGCCTGCAGAATGGGAACCCCGCTTTTCAGAAGCTGGGCGAAGGTCCGCGCAAACCGGCTGGTGGCCACTTTCCGGTTCAGCTCGCCAATAACGGGCATTTTCAGGGCAAAGGCGGACATTTGATAGGCGCCGACCGTGGTTTTCTTCCATTTCTGGAAGACGATGAAGGCCACCACCGCAAACGCCAGCACGAAGATGCCGTATGCTTTCAACCCATCGCTCATATCAATCAGGAACTGGGTTGGGGCAGGCAGTTTGGCGCCGAAATCTTTGAACATGTCGCCGAAGACCGGCACAATAAAAAGGATCATGGTCGTCGCAATGCCCAGGGCAATGCACAGCACGATCACAGGATAACTCATGGCCGACTTCACCTTGCGAATCAGCTTGGCGGCATCTTCCAGAAAGCTGGCCAGCCGCGCCGCCGTCTCCCCCAACTGGCCGCCGGACTCGCCCGCCTTGATCATATTAATATAGAGCATGTCAAAGATCGTGGGATAATGGGTCAGGGCTTCCGAAAAGGAGGACCCGGACTGCAGGTAGTTTTTTAAGCCGAGCACGACCACCTTGAAATTCTTGTCGCTGGTTTGATCTTCCAGGGCGTCCAGCGTCTGGATGAGCGGCATACCGGCCAGCAACATGGCGGAAAGCTGGCGTGAAAAGGCGGGCAATTCCTTGCTCCGGATACTCTTTGCCCCTACAACGCGATCCCCACTGCTTTTCGGACGGCGCGGTTCCGGCGACGGCCGGTTCGCCGGCGACGGCCGGTTCGCCGACTGCGGCGTGGCCGCCGTTGAAGGTGCAGTAGGTAAAAATTTGGTTGGTCCTGATCGAAAGACCGCCATTGGTAACTCCTTGAATGGTTATTCGCCGCCGCCGGTCACGCTTAAAATCTCTTCCATGCTGGAGATGCCCTGCTTGACCTTGTCTAGCCCCGTCATACGCAAGGTTATCATCCCGTGCTTGACGGCTTTTTTGGCGAGGTCACCGGCGCTCACGTTTTTTAAAATCATCTGGCGGACGGCATCATCCACCACCAGGACTTCCATCAAGGCGCCGCGCCCCCGGTACCCGGTATTCAGGCACTTCGGGCAACCGCCCGGCGTGAACAGCGTGGCGCCCTCAAAATACTTGGCGTCCAGGTTATACAACCGCAGATTTTCTATCGCGAGTTCCGCCGGCTTCCTGCAAGCCGTGCAAAGTTTCTTATACAGGCGCTGGGCCTGCCCCATGATCAGCGATGACGCCAGCAGAAACGGCTCGATGCCCATGTCCCGCAAACGGGTAATGGCGCCGGCCGCATCGTTGGTATGCAGGGTGCTGAGCACCAGGTGGCCGGTGAGCGCGGCCTTCACGGAAATGGCCGCGGTTTCAAGGTCACGGATTTCGCCTACCATGACAATGTCGGGGTCCTGGCGCAAAATAGAGCGCAGGGCCATGGCAAAGGTCAAACCCACTTTCTCATTGATCTGGACCTGATTGATCCCCGCCAACTGATATTCCACCGGGTCCTCCGTTGTCACGATGTTGACGTCCGGCTTATTGAGGTCCTGCAGGCCGGAATACAGCGTCGTCGTTTTTCCGCAGCCGGTCGGCCCGGTGACCAGGATAATGCCGTGCGGCTGGCTGATCGCATAGATAAACGCGTCGTAGGCCTTTTGATCCAGACCTAATGCCGACAGGCTGGGCGCCAGGTTGGTCTTGTCCAGAATCCGCATGGCAACTTTTTCCCCGAAAATCATGGGCAACAGGTTCACGCGGACGTCCACTTCCTTGCCCAGTGCCTTGACCCGGAACCGTCCATCCTGAGGAATACGGCGTTCCGCAATGTTCATATTTGACATGATCTTGATTCGCGAAATAATCGCCGACTGCAGATTCTTGGGCGCGCTCGGCACCTCATAAAGATCGCCGTCAATGCGGTAGCGCAGGCGCAAAGTTTTTTCCATAGGCTGGATGTGAATATCACTGGCCCGCCGCCGCAACGCTTCAACAATAACGGAATTCACGATTCGGATGACCGGTGCGCTTTTCGTGCTGGCCAGCATCTCGTCAAGACTGACTTCCTCCTGCTTCTCGTGGCCGACTTCCACTTCATCGTCTTCGGTCACATTTTTTAAAATATCCTCCAGGTCCGGCGAGGTCTGCTCATAAAACTTCTGTAAAATATCCTTCACTTCCTTCTCGGAAGACACGACCGGCATCACCTTCATGCCGGTCATCGTCTGGAACTCATCGACCGATCCGATGTTGAAGGGATCGCTCAAGGCAACGGTCAGGACCTTGCCGACCTTCGCCACGGGAATGGCCATGCAACGCTTGATAGTTTCCCGCGGGATCAACTCCAGCAACTGGCCGTCGGGCGTGAAATGCGCCAACGATAGGGGCGCCATGCCCAGATATTCGGCTATCGCCAGCGTCATGTGGGTGTCGCTGACCAGCTGTTTTTCAACCAAATATTCCTCCAACCGTTTTTCATCGGCCTGAACGGCTTGCAACGCCTCCTGCAGGACCGGCTTGCTGATCATGCCGCGCCGCAGGAGAATCGCGGCTATTTTTCCGCCCAAGGATTCCTGCTTCATCACATCATCCTCCTCGAATGGTCAATGGTTCATGGTCAATGGAGAATGGTTAATGAAAAATGATGCATGATTCGATCAGGTAGTGGTGACGCCATGCGTTCTGTTGTCGTTAGCTTTCATAATGTCAAGTGATGCTTGACAAACATGTTGCGTCGTCATGATTAACCCACATCAACCATCAACCATCAACCATCATCCATCGATCATCAGCTTTGGTTATTCTCCGCCGGTCACGCTCAATATTTCTTCCAGACTCGAAATGCCTTCTTTGACTTTTTCCAGTCCGACCATTTTCAATGTCATCATTCCGTTGGCAATCGCTTTTTCGGCAAGCTCTGTGGCGCTGGCATCCTGCAGAATCAATTGACGGATGGTATCATCCACCATTAAAATTTCCATTAAGGAATTCCGTCCCTTAAACCCGGTCTTGCCGCACTTGGGACACCCCGCGGGTGCAAAGAGCTGGACGCCTTCAAAACTCTTGGGGTTCAGATGGTTCTGCCGCAGATATTCGAGCGGAAGCTCGCAGGGCCGGCGGCACACCGGACACAGTTTTTTATACAGGCGCTGGGCCTGCGCCATGATCAGCGATGACGCCAGCATAAATGCCTCGATGCCCATGTCCCGTAGCCGCGTGATCGCTCCCGCCGCATCGTTGGTATGCAGGGTGCTCAGAACGATTTGACCGGTCAGCGCGGCTTTCACGGCAATGGCCGCGGTTTCCTGGTCGCGGATTTCGCCCACCATGACAATATCAGGGTCCTGGCGCATAATAGCGCGCAAGGCCAGGGAAAAGGTCAGTCCAACGTCCTCATCGATCTGGACCTGCGTGAGTCCCGCCAACTGATATTCCACCGGGTCTTCTGTCGTCATGATATTGACATCCGGCTTATTGAGATCCTGCAAGCAGGAATACAGGGTCGTCGTTTTTCCACTGCCGGTCGGTCCGGTGACCAAAATAATGCCGTGTGGCTGGCTGATCGCATAAATCATGGATTCATAGGCTTTTTTGTCCAAGCCCAAGGCCGACAAGCTGGGCGCCAGGTTGCTCTTATCGAGAATACGCATCACGATTTTTTCACCGTGAATCAGGGGCAGCAGACTCACGCGCACGTCCACTTCCTTGCCCAGTGCCTTGATATTGAACCGGCCATCCTGTGGAATACGGCGTTCCGCGATGTCCATGCCCGACATGATCTTGAGTCGCGAAATAATCGCCGACTGCATGGTTTTCGGCGGGCTGGGGACTTCGTAGAGGTCGCCGTCAATGCGATAGCGCAGGCGCAGAGTTTTTTCCATCGGCTCAATATGAATATCGCTGGCCAGCCGCCGCATGGCTTCCACCATGATGGAGTTAACAATGCGGATCACGGGCGCACCTTCGGCGCTCTCCAGCATCTGGTCAAGGCTGACTTCCTCTTGCTTTTCGTGCCCGACTTCCACATCCTCGCTTTCCATCATGTTCTTGAACATATCTTCCAGCCCTGGCGCGTCCTTTTCCGTGAACTTTTGAAGGGCCTCCTTCACTTCCCGCTCCGTCACCACGACGGGTACGACTTGCAGGCCGGTCATCGTCTGGATTTCGTCCAGCGCGCCTATGTTAAAAGGATCCCCCACGGCCACCGTCAGCATCTTGCCGATCTTCGCGATCGGAATAGCCCCGAGCTTATTGCAGACTGCCTGCGGAATCAGCTCCAATAGCTGGCTCTCCGGGATAAAGTGGGCGAGGGTCATCGGCGGGATGGCCAGGTATTCGGCGAGCGCCATGGTCATATCCGTATCCGAAACAAGCTTGTGATCAACCAGGAATTCCTCCAGGCGCTTGCCATCGGCCTGCGCGTCGGTGCGCGCCTTTTGGAGCGTGTTAATATCAAGTATGTTACGCCGCAACAAGATGGCCGCGATATTGTCAGCGAAGGATTCCCTCGCAGGGAGGGCGGCGTTGTGTTTTACAACTGTCTGCTCATCGGGCATGATAACGGCTCCTTACCCCGTGCAACACCTTTTGGAATGGGTCAGTGAATGAGAGGGGCATAATGGCCTCAGCAAGCTGAGGCCCTACGCGTGCCTCCGTAGGGCGCGACCTCGCGTCGCGCCATTCCAAAGTACACCCCCTAATGGGTGACACCATACCGCTTTTTACCTTGTTTCATTGTTTAACAACGATTATATTATAACCAGTGAATCGGAAAATCAAAACATTTATTAATTACCTGCGGGGTGCCGTATGACCGATGCTCAGCATACCAAATCGCCGTCCGAAGCCGAAACAGAAATCTGGAACGCCATCGCTTATTTCGAAAAAATCCTGGAGGCGCTGCCCCATGACCGGCTTTCACTGGAAACGCTGGCTGGCGCCTACGAGAAAGTCGGCGACCATACCCGTGCCAAGGCCTACACGCTTCGCCTGGTCCAAGTGCTGATTGACGAAGCCGATGAAGACGGCATTGGCGAACTGCTCGTCAAAATCAGGCAATTTGACCAGAACGATCCCGAGGTTAAGGCGGCCATCACCAGCCTGGAAAGCCTGAAACCTGAGAAAGTCATGGCCGTGGTGCGGGACGACATGGACCAGCTGTCGCGCCGCTCCGCGAATATTGCCGGTGAAATCTCCATGGCCTGGAACCTGCTCCAGGCCAACAAGCTCAACCAGGAAGACTACGCGTGCGTGGTGCACGATCTCTCGGAAAATTCGGCCCGTGCCCTGGACATGCCGGTCTCCACCCTGCATGTGCTCCAGGACCGCAACCACCCCGGGTTCAATGAAATTCTCGCGTTTGTCTCCTCGGCCTGCAACCTGCCGATCCTTTCGCTGGACAACTTCGATATTCAGCAGGCCACGGCAGCGCTATTACCCTTGGAATTCTGCATCAAGCGCGGCGCAATGGTATTTGAACTCATGGGCAACGATGCCCTGGCGGCCATCTTGAACCCGTACGACACCCAACTCCCCCGGGACATGGAGGACCTGACCGGCAAAACCTGCCATCGGTACCTGGTAACCCCCGCCGACTTTGACGCCGCCCTGGATAAGTTAAAAAAGATGAAGGCGGAAACCTGATGTCTCCCTCTCCCGCCCAAAGACTACCCAAAATTCCAAATTCCAAACAAATCAAACAAAGAAAACTAATAAAATCATAAACACAGAAAACACTTGATCCATTTTATCATTTGGCGGTTTTGTCTTCGTTTCCTTGGAATTTGGAGCTTGGAATTTGGAATTTCTTCTCAGTTGAGTGTCATGCCCATCTTCAGAGACCGGGTCTCCTTGCCGCATTTCAACACCACGCTGTCTCCGTGGATTTCAACCAGGGTAACGCCCTCTATCTGATCTCCCATGAGGATCAGCCGATTATTCAAACGCGCGCCCGACTGACCGGAACCAACATTGCTGAAGATGGCCGAGAGCTTCAGCCGCGGCCAGACCACCGGTATGGGGATGGCCGCCGGCTCTATTTGTTCCTTCACGCCGGGCAAAGCCAAATCCTCCTCTACGTCTTCGCCTTTATCCGCAAACGCCGGCGCAGCCGCGGCCGCCGGACTAAACAATGGCTTGGATGCAGATGCACGCGCCGGTGCGGGTGTAACCACTGGTTTAGACATTGTCGTGGCCGGCGGTTGAGCCGCGGGAGGGGGCGCCTGAACCGATGATTTGCCCAAGGTCGCTTGGGCCTTGGTCAGGTCCGGCATGAATGGGTCAAGCAAGGTGCGCTTCGTCGACTGTTTCAGGATCAGGCTTACCAAAAAGACTCCGCTCCATGCAATTAGGACACAGAAAATAATAATACCGGCAATCCACTTCCACGATTTACCCGGTTGCACCGCTTTCTCCGGACCTGCCCGCCCGCCCGCAACGCTGTCGCGTAGCGACTGCGGGCAGGCAATGCTATCTGTCGGCTGACGGATTGCGGGCGGGCTGGGCAGTACGGGCATGGCATCCGGCACGGAAGGTGCCACTGCGGCCTTCAGCGGAACCCGACTGCTTTCCGATTCTTCCTGCTGTCTCTTTAAAGCATCTTGAATCAAACTCATGATCCGCCCTCCAACTGCTGAATGGCCTTCGACACACATTCCCCATCGAGCCGTCGGATCCTTGCCACATATCCGGCCAGCAAGGCAACATCGCACACGGCATTAATCATACGCGGAATGCCCGTGGAATAATGATACACGCGGCGTACGGCTTCGTCACTGAATATCTCGTCACCCTTCCACCCGGCCGTCTTCAGGCGATGCTCAATGTATTGCTTCAGTTCGGCTTCTGTCAAAGGGAAAAGGTGATAGCGTACCGTAATCCGCTGACGGAGCTGGCGCAGGTCCGGCGCCGCCAGGCGCTGGCGGAGTTCCGGTTGTCCGCAAAGCACGATCTGCAGGAGTTTATGCTGGTCCGTCTCCATGTTGGAAAGCAGGCGAACCTGCTCCAGTATGGCCGGCGCCAGGTCCTGAGCCTCGTCAATAATCAGGGCCACGTTGTTATCCTGCCGTAACTGCTCCAACAGAAACGTGTTCAAGGTTTCCAAACAGGCCAGCCGGTCCCGCCCTTTTGCCGCCAGCCCGAAGTCGTGCAGGATCGCCCGCAGTAATTGGTTCTCCGTCAGCCACGGGTTCAACACCAGGGAGGTTTTAACGTTCCGTGCCAGCGACGTCAGCACCGCCCGGCAGATCGTGGTCTTGCCGGACCCGACTTCACCCGTCAGCTCGATGAACCCTTTGCGGTTCTCAATGCCGTAAATAAGGTGGTCAAACGCCTCGCGGTGATGCTGGGCGAAAAACAGAAACCGGGGATCCGGCGTGATATTAAAAGGCGCTTCCTTGAATCCGTAGAATCGTAGGTACATAAATAAGAAATGGTTAATGGTTGATGGTTAATGGTTGATGGTCTTCGCGTTCACACACATGCCGGCGCTGAAACATGATCGTCTGCCGCATGGCCGCGGGCGCCACGCGGGCATGGCCGGCCTCAGTCAGTTCCGCCACCCGTTCGCGGATGCCCGCCCGCCCAGGAAACAGCGCCAACATATCCCGGTAACACGTCAGGGCGCGGGGCACATCTCCGCCCTCCTCATACAACAGGCCGCGATAGACGAGCATCTCGGCGCGATCCAACCGCGCTTGGATTTTGTCCGGCCCGGAATCCCGCTCCCAGAGCCGACCGGCGGCGTCAAACGCGCGCGCGGCCTCGGTCAACGCGCCCTTTTTCAGCGCCAAACGCCCTTTTTCCTGGTAAACACGGTAGTCCTTCGGGTTGTTTGCCCGGGCCTCGTCCAGCACACGTTCAGCGAGATCCGGACGACCCCCCTCGCTCGCCAGCCAGAATGCGGCTACAACATAGGCCTCCACATTATGCGGATCCGCGCGGGTCGCGAAATACAGCCACGGTACCATTTCGTTTACGCCTTCCGCCTGCAGATGCACGTGTTCTTCGGGCGTGACGGCCTGACCCAGGCGCGTAAACCAGCTCGTAAAGGCCGGACGACGATAAACGCCCACACCCATGTGAAACGTTCGATCAGCGTTCGCATACAATTGACCGCCCACAGCCACGCGGCTTGCGCCGAGCGCTTTGATTGCCACTGAACCGGCCATTGCCGGCGAAGCCGTTTCATCGCCGGGCATCAACAGCTCGCTGGTCAGCCGACAACAGAGCGCAAACGCCGCACCCCACATAACCGCCAGAAACAGCGCCACCCAGATCCCCGCCCTGACCCACGGCCCTTTCACAGCATCGCTCCCCGCGTGAACCGCTTGTTCCGGTAAGCCAGCCAGCCCAGCGTCAGGAACACGGCGGTCATCAGCAACCCATAGAACAACGTCAACAACACCGCCGCACCGGATGCCGGTGGCCATCCGTAAACCAGGCGGCGGCGCAAATCAAAAAGTTCCAGGTGCGGCAAGGCATAATATATCACCATGAGCCCGGTTTGCACCGCGCCCCGCGCCGTCAGCGCCAGATCCGGCACACGCGGCAAGATCAGCCAGGCGGCCAGCGTGACCACGTAGGTCAGTGCAGAGGCCGCATCAGCGTGCAGACGTGTTGAAAACGCAATGCCTAATGCCGTGATTATAGCGAGCAGGCCGAGATGCAGGAGCCAGGCCTGCGCCAGCACCACCCCGCCGAAGCCCCCGCCGCGCAGGGCGACCATGCCAGCCAGCAGGACATAAAACACGAGCGTGGCCACGCCCGTCACAACCCACGCACCCAGCCACTTGCCAAGCAAAACCTCTGCCCGGCTGACTGGCTTGGCCAGCAGAGGAAAAATCGTACCCTGTCTTTCTTCCTGCGGCAACTGGCGGGTGCTGACGGACACCGCCAGAATCCAGGAGCATACCCACGCCAGTAACAATCCGATTTCCTTCAAGTAACTGACGGCCTGGCCCAGCCCGAACAGATTAAGCGCCATGAGCGTCACCAGGAAAGCCGCCAACAGGATGAGCAGGACATAGATGTCCTTGCGCCGGATCATCTCCAGCCATACCAGCCGGGCCAATGTCAGAATCCGGATCATGTGACCACCCTGATGAAATATTGTTCCAGGCTTTCGCCGGCTTTAACCAACTCCGCCATGCGGCCTTCAGCCACCAGGCGCCCAGCCGCCAGGATGCCGACACGGTCGCATACGCGCTCCACTTCCGAAAGCTCATGCGATGAAAAAAATACCGTTTTACCGCGCTCCCGGAGCGCGATAATGATTTCGCGGATGCGGATCCGGCCGAGCGGATCGAACCCGCTGGCAGGCTCGTCCAGGATCACGAGGTCGGGATCATTAACCAGGGCCTGGGCCAGGCCAATGCGCTGGAGCATCCCGCGTGAATAGGTCGCCAGCCGACGATCGGCCGCCGTTTCCAGACCGACCAGGGCAAGCAGTTCGGCCGCCCGCGCGTTCAGCGCGGCGCGCGGCAGACCGAAAAGCCGTCCGGCCATAAGCAACAGTTCGCGTCCCGTGAGAAACTGATAGGTATCCGGGTGCTCCGGCAGGTAACCAATCCGGCGCCGGGCGATGACATGCCGAACATCCTCATCGAACAGCCGCGCCATGCCGGCGGTGGCTTCGATGAATCCAAGCAGAACGTGCATGGTAGTGGTCTTGCCCGCGCCGTTGGGACCCAGGAATCCATACACCTGCCCCTGGGCAACGTTCAGGCTCAACCCCTGCAGGGCGCGCACCGCACCACCGTGCGTGTCTGGGAATTCAACCACTAAATCTTGAATGTCAATGGCATTGGACATGGAAGGTCACAGATATCAAACGATGGTTAATGG
>JBDRSI010000068.1:0-4221 GCA_043825055.1 Verrucomicrobiota bacterium | reverse complement strand
TGTGTTTCGTGGTTAAAAAAGGATCTTCTCTGTAGTTTCAACGTTTTAAGGTCAAATATCCGTGAATATCAGTGAAATCAAGGCTTGGGTCAAGGCGGCGTTCGACAAGATCATTCTGTTCGTTGCCCTGTTCGGCCTGTTGCTGTCGCTGATTCTCCTGATCCTGATGGTGGGCCGCGAGCGCAAGAAGCTGGAAGATCTGAGTCAGAACCAGGAACAGTCCCACAACCTCTCCCAGGCGGCCCGTCTGTTGGATATGACGTTCCTGGACGAGGGCATTGAAAAACTGCAGACGCCGGAGCAAATCCCCGCCTGGAGCAATCGTTTGATGGTGGCGGAATTGCGCGTGGGGTGCGTGAAGTGCGGCCGTCCCATTCCCGTTGACGCGGATGTGTGCCCGTTCCGGAATTGCGGCGAGCAACAGCCGGCGGCGCTCAGGGCTAAAATCAAGGACAGCGACCTTGATGGCCTGCCCGATGAATGGGAGCTCAAGTACAGTTTGAACCCGAACGCGGATGATGCCCTTCAGGATGCCGATGGCGATGGATTCGCTAACCTGGAAGAGTACCAGGCCGGCAGTAATCCGTGCGATGCGGACGCGCATCCGGCGTACGCGGAAAAATTGCGGGTTATAAAAATCGGGCGCACGCCCATGCCGCTAAGCTTCCAGGGTGTCCAGCGCCTGAGCACGAATGATGTGCGCTTCCTGCTGAAAAATAAACGGCTCCGGCGCGATACCTATGCCAAGCTGAGCGATACGGTGGACGGCTACAAACTGGTCAAATTCGAACCGAAAAAGGTTAGGGTCAGAAAAGGAACCTTCGAGGTGGATGAAGACATTTCGGTGCTGACGGTCAGCAAGGACGGCAAGATGATCCCCTTGATCATCAATCGCGAAAACCAGGGCGAGATTGGCGCAAGCCTGATTTTCCTGGTGGATCAGACGAAGATGGTGGTTAAACTTGGCGACGTTATAAAGCTTAAAAATAATTCGTATAAGATTATTGACATAAAAAAAGATAGCGTTATTCTTGCAGACATAAATACCGGCATGGAAATGCCTGTGCAACCATTTTCCGCGGCGGATAAACAGCTATATCCCGGAATTGGCGCGTTGAAACCCGATAGTTCGCCGGATATAAAACCGTGAAGCGAGCAATAGCGTGATCAAATCGTCAGTCATCTTTTTTATTGTTCTGGAGCTTCTGTTAACAGGCATCGCCTTGCCTGTCTGTGCCCAAGACGAAACCCCCGCGCCTGCCGTTGAAAAAACCGCAACTCCTGTGCCTGCCGCGACGGAACAAGCGGAAGTCAGCCCACAGACAACTACCGAGGCCGTATCCTCAACGCCGGCGACAGAACAGCCGCCCGCGGTTGCGCCGGCTCCCGCGCCCGCCGCGGAAGCAGAGGTCAGCGGTCAGCAGTCAGAGGTCAGTACCGCGAAGCCCTCAACCGCCGAATCAGCCGCACCTGCCGTTGAAAAACCCGACGACTCGCCTGGGCGAAGCGCTCCGGCGGAGCCTGGCGGACGACAGACGACAGACAACGGAAAACAAGCGGCGGCTGAAAAAACGGAACCAGTATCGCAAGCGGAAGCCCCGGCGCCGGCGGTTGAAAAGCCCGCGACGCCCGTGCCCGCCGCGGAAAAAGATTCGGATTTTGAATTGGATCGCGGTTCGGTGAATGCAGCCGTAGACGCTCCGGAAAAGCCTTCTGAACCGGCCGCCGCCATGGCGATGACCAACAAGATGCTTACTCCGGAAGAACTCTTGGCGGCCCAGGAAGAAGTCCGTCGGCAGGCGAAGGAAGTGGAGGCGCTGAAGGCCTTGGATCTGGCCTATCAAGCGATGGGCCGGAATGAATTTGACGTTGCTTTGAAGTCCTTCAACCAAGCCATGAACGTGATGCCCATCCGTCCGCATACGGTGGAAACACGGCAGAAGGCCATGCAGAGCCAGGCCGAATGCGAATATCGCATTGCCCTGAATTATTATAGGGACGGCAAGTATCAGGAAGCCAAGGATGCCATCCGGCGCGCGCTGGGCTACTACCCGGCGCATCAGAAGGTCGCCCGGCTGAGCGAACAGATCAAGAACGACGAAACCCGGCGCGTCGAGCGCGCCGCCATGCCCGTGCCCGTGCGCCGTTCCGTGGAGCACCTGGGTCGGGTAAAGCAGATCCGCGCATCAATTGACCTCGGCCGGCAGTATTATGCCATCGGCGAGTACGAGAATGCCCGGCGCGAATTCAAAAATGTGCTGGTGGTTGACGAAAAGAACGAAGAAGCGGCCGCCCAGCTGAAAAAAGTCTACGATAAAATGTATAATCTGGAAACCGACCAGATGAACCGCCAGCAGGCCGACATGATTTCCCAGGTGCGCGACACCTGGACCCCGCCGGTGAAGCGCGAAACAGCCGGTCCGGAAGCGAGAATTCAGGAAACCACTATCACCGACAAAGGCAAGCGCCGTCTGCTGGAGAAGTTGAACGGCATCATAATCCCGCAGTTAGAGTTTCGGCAGGCCAATATCGTGGACGTCATTAAATACTTGGATCAGGCCAGCATCGCCTGTGACAAGGATTCGGCCCCGGGCGAAAAAGGCGTGAACTTTATTCTGCAACTTGCTAAACGTTCCGGCGCGGCCGCGGAAACGGCGCCGGCCGCCAATTTTCTTGAAGGCGAATTGACCGGCGAGGAAGGGGCGTCTGTCGCGCAGGGCAATTTGCCTACTGTGACCCTGAGTTTGCGCAACATCGTCTTGTTAGACGCCATTAAATACATCACGGAAGTGACGGGGCTGAAATACCGGATTGAGGCCAATGTGGTGATAATTACCCCGAGCGATGTGGTTTATGGCGAACTGATTACGCGCACTTATAAAGTTCAGCCCTCCATTGCGGAAACGATCATGGGCGCCGCCGGTAGCGCCGGCGGCGACAGCATGCAACTGGGCGGCGCGGCGCCGACCGTGGAACGGGGCGATGTAAAAAAGTTCTTTGTGGATGCCGGTGTGCCTTTCCCGGAAGGCACCTCCATTGTCTATAAACCGAGCCTCAACCTGCTGATTGCAAAAAACACGGCTGACAATCTGGAAAGCTTTGAGCGCATCCTGACTTCCCTGAACGTCGTGCCGGTGCAGGTGGAAATTGAGGCCCGCTTCGTGGAAGTCGCCCAACAGGACCTGGAAGAACTGGGCGTTGAATGGCTGTTGACCGATAACTGGGAACTGGCCGAAAACGCCGGCGCCGGTGCCGCGATTCCGCTGGCGAGCCGGGAACGTATCCAGATGAATCAAAATACCTTTTCCAAGGGATTGCGCAACCTGGCCCAGGGCGCCGCCGGTATTGAGGCGAATCCCGGAGGCAACATGGCTGGCATTCTTTCAATTTCAAGTATTCTGACCAATCCGGAAGTAACCATGGTTTTACACGCCCTGGAGCAGCGGAGCGGCGCCAACCTGCTCTCGGCGCCCAAGGTCACCACCAAAAGCGGGGCCAATGCCGAAATCAAGGTGGTCAAGGAGCTGATTTATCCGACCGAGTTTGAGTTGACGCCGCCTCAGGTTTCGGGTAGTGGCAGCGGCAGTCAGGCCGTGATATCCAAGGCCTTTGTCACACCGGCGGCGTTTCAAACCCGCGACACGGGTGTGATTCTGAACGTGACGCCGACGGTGGGTCCGGACGGATTTTCCATTGACCTGGTTATGATGCCCCAGGTGGTCGAGCTCTCGGACTGGATCAATTACGGCTCCACGATAATTGACCCGACCACGGGCAAGGCGGAACTCATGAATATGCCCCAGCCGATTTTCCACAGCCGCACTATTACCACCAGTATCACTATCTGGGACGGTCAGACCGTGGTAATGGGCGGGCTGATTACGGAACAGCAGACCACGACGCTGGATAAGGTCCCCTTCCTTGGTGACATCCCGCTATTGGGCTTTCTCTTCCGGAGCAAGACCAGCAACAGCCAGAAATTCAACCTGTTGATCTTTGTCACGGCCAACCTGGTGGATCCGGCCGGCAACAAGATCAACAAGGAGCTTATTGCGAGCGCCACGGGCACCGTCGGCGCGCCGGCCATCACCCCCTGAGCGGAATTTTCGATTTCGGATTGCTGATTGCGGAGTAACTACTCTCGGAACAAGGTAGTCGGTAGACGGTCTCCATAAGCAAGTTTGTCATTTCGAGCGTAGCGAGAAATCTCCACGATCAGCC
>JBDRSI010000067.1:0-2028 GCA_043825055.1 Verrucomicrobiota bacterium | reverse complement strand
CCCCTTGCGGGATGGATCCGACAGGAGCAAAACGGTGTCTGTCGGATCATGGATCCGACAGGAGCAAAACAGGGATTCTGACATGCTCCAGGCGGATTCGTAATCCTCCGGTGGCTAAACTTAATGACATTGAGCGGTCAGTTGTCAGCGGTCGGTGGTCGGCAGTCGGCAATCAGATTTCACCCAAAAAGGAGGTGAGTGGTATGGGACGAGGACGAGGAAGTGGTAGTGGAAGCGGCAGTGGGGGCGGCCGCGGACAAGGTGGTGGACGGGGGCAGGGTGGCGGTGGCGGAGGCCGGGGACGTCAAGGCGGCTCTAAGGATGCCGGCCCTGGCGGTTACTGCGTTTGCCCCAGTTGCGGGCATAAAGCTAAACATGCCGTAGGCCAACCTTGTTTCGATATGAAATGCCCCAAATGCGGCACGCAAATGACACGCGAATAATCGTTGCGCGCAGTGCATAATTTGATTGTGAAAGAAAATTTACCACAAAGACACAAAGACACAATACCCTGACGGGTACAAGCGAGACACAAAGTTAAGAATTTTAAAGTTTTTCCTTCGTGCCTTTGTGCCTTAGTGGTGAAAAATTCTTTTGATTCCGGCTTGACCGGGTTAGGATATAACATGAAACTAGCAATCTCTTCATCTGACGGAAAATTCGACACGCAATTCAGCCCCCGCTTTGGGCGCTGCGATTATTTTATCTTCATCGACACCGAAACCCGCGCTTGGGAAGCCAGGCCCAACCCGGCTGCTGCAGCCCGGGGCGGAGCCGGACCTCAGGCCGTGCAGTTCCTTTCTAGCAATGGCGTAGAAGCCACCATCACCGGACGCTACGGCCCGAATGCGTTTTCCGCCATCGAAGCGGCTGGCATTCAGGCCTTCGAAGCCGATAGCGGAACCCCGGAAGAACTGCTCGATAAATTCCTGGCCGGTGAGTTGAAGCAGGTCAACGCGTCTACCGGCCCAAGTTTACATCATTAGGAGCGCTCCAAACAATGATTATTGCAGTTGCCAGCGGGAAAGGTGGCACCGGTAAAACTACCGTCGCCACCGCTCTCGCTATAGCGCTTGCGGATTCGGGCATATCTGTGTCTTGCCTGGATTGTGACGTCGAAGCGCCTAATGCCCATATCTTTATCAAGCCCGCCCTGGATCAGCACAAAAACGTCGACATCCTGATTCCAGAAGTGGACGCCGATTTGTGTACCGGCTGCGGACGTTGCGCCGAAGTTTGTCAATTTCACGCCATTGTTGTACTCGGTGGGCAGACCCTCGTTTTCACCGAAATGTGTCACGGCTGTGGAAGTTGCGCCCTGGTTTGTCCCGAAGACGCGATCACAGAAGTGCCTCAGACATTGGGCATCTTAGAAGGCGGGCTTTCCCTCGATGGAATCAATTTCGGGCACGGCCTGCTCGATGTTGGCGAGCCGATGGCTGTCCCGGTCATCAGCCAGCTAAAAAAGTGGCGGAATTATATGGATGCTGACATCGTGGTGCTGGATTCGCCTCCCGGAGCCTCGTGCCCGGTGGTCGAATCCGTCCGGGGGGCAGATTTCGTGCTCCTGGTCACCGAGCCGACTCCCTTTGGGCTGCACGACCTTCGTCAGGCTTACGAATTGACACAAGAAGTCAATATCCCCGCCGGGGTCATCATCAACCGTGACGGGATCGGCGATACAGGCGTGGACGATTACTGCCGCGAGGCCGGCGTGCCAATCCTTATGCGTATACCCATGGATCGTCGTATTGCGGAGACCCTGGCCCGGGGAGAGCCACTGGTCGCAGCCTTTCCAGAGTACCTGCCGCTTTTCCGTGATTTGTATACCAATATAGTCGAGGTACACCAGGGATTCGCATATACAAAAGATGTGAGACGTGAAATGTGATTAATTAGGTTTTGTACGAACGGGAAAATGTCATCGCGAGGAACGCTCTTTCCTGGCACCTTCCGCCAGGACAGGTGTGTGACGAAGCAATCTCCCCCAAGGTGAGCAGGAGATGAGTCCACTGAAAAAAGGGTATT
>JBDRSI010000066.1:0-12149 GCA_043825055.1 Verrucomicrobiota bacterium | reverse complement strand
TATTCCTTGGAATTTGGATTTTGGAACTTGGAATTTCTTGGGTTGCGGTTATCAGGCCAGTTCCAGTTCGCTTTTGCAAAGCTCGTAGAACCGGCATTGCCGGCAGGTATCGAGATCGGCGGATAGTTCCCAGTCCTCCTGCGGCAGGGGCTGGTTCCTGCGGATATCGCCCGCCACGAGGTATTCGGCCATGGCGGCGACCGATTCGCGGATTAGCCCGCGTGCGTTCTCCAAGTCGTGACCGCTCAGGGCCATGCTCTGGGTGGCGCCCTTCGAAAGGTATTCCAGGTGCACTTGGATACGCTCGGGCGGGAGGGCGTGTTTGATGTGGGCCCAGAGACCGTAAATGGTCATCTGGTCCCGGTGCGCTGGTTTCTCGCTACCTGCCTTCCAGTCGTGGATGTGCAGGAGATCCTCCTGGCGATAGGCATAATCCGGGATGGCATACACCTTGATGGACTCAAACAGAAACGATTCAGGGTCGCCGCCATCCGTGTGCGCGATGGCAATCTCCTGCTCCGGGCGCACGGACCCCAAGCGCGGCAGGACCTGCTCCATGCAATTGGCCAGACAGCGCTTGATCTGCTCGATCATGCGCGCGGTCATGTCCGCCTCGGGCGTCCGATGATGCGCGGGGTAGTAATGTTCGTGCAGACAGCAATGCTTTTTGGGATTGGCCTGCCACAGTTTCTTTTTAGACTCGCTCCAACATTGATTCAGGTAAGGCTTGACGACCGTTTCATAGGCTTGGTCCGCAGTGACCGGCTTGCCCGCCTGCGCCTGCCGGAACGCCCACATGACGGCACGTTCCACGGCATTGCCCTGGAGCGTAAACCGGTTTTCCATTTTACCCAGCCGGTAGGCCGCGCGGGCCAGGTCCGGGGCATTCGCCTTCCAGCCGCCCCACATGGCGTACTTGGCCAAGTACCGGCGGCGCGGGCACTCTTCAAAGTCCGCCCGTGCGGAAATAGACCAGGAAAAGGTGTTAATCAGATCGGCCATATTGTTTGTCCGGAATATCTCACAAGCTTGCTTCGACTGTAGACTATAGACTATTAGCCCATGGAAATCAATTTCATTTTGATAACTCGACCTATGCCACCCACTCGGAAAATAATTTGCCGGGAGCCAAATCAGGACCGTTGACAACCGTGTAGCCCAAACCGTCCAGCCATGCCAAGGTTACATCTTCAAAGATTGATTCTGTGAATTTGAATGTCATGTAGCCTGCACCAAAAAAGCTAAAAAAAGATCTTGCGCCACATCCGAAAATATCCTATATTGCGAATAGTTAATAGAGGTTTGGCTTAGGGACTGCTGGGGCGGCCCCAAAAGCATTACTTGCTATCTCTTGTGGTTCATGGCATAATTCTGAAAAAGAACTCATCTACCATGTGTAGAAGGAGCTAGTCGGCCGTCCTCACAAGGGGCGGCTGACTCATTTCTACCCAACCCGCTTTACATATCGGCTTTCCAAATCACTCCGTTTCGCGGTGCAGTCCACGTAGAAAGCCGTAATAAGCATAAAAATCGCGCCCAGCCGTTTCTGTTGCCGTTCCAATACGATCACGTAGTCCCACTCCTTCAGCCATACGTACGTCCGAATCTGGCCATCCGCTTCTTCGTAGTCCCACACCATAACCACAGTCTCTCCCGCGTGCTCGATTGTGGGCCGACACCATGGCAGACGCTCCGACCGCCTCGAATCCCAAACGCGGTTCTTCACCTTCCGGCGCTGTTTCTTGTCAAACACCCATTCATCCTGGGACGTCAGGTGCCAGAATCCTTCCTCGTACTCCTCGCCAGGCAAGACTCTCCGATCATGCCACACAGGCCGACCCTTGAGCCGAATTGCTGAGTTCTTGATGTCCCTTTCAAAGATCACATATAGGGCCGCGATCACGCGGTTCCAATCTCCATCCGTACACATGATTGCAGGCAACCAGTCGGGAGGCACAGTCATTCCTTTTCCTCCGAAGCGTCCCAGAAGAACAGGTTGAACTTGCCCTCCCGAAGCAACGTGCTGCGATTCAGGCCATAGTGTGTCCGACCCTTTATGCGGGCAATGAGTTGCTCCTTGCCTGTGTTGCCGGCGAGATTCCGGTTTGCGTAGGCCACCGCGCCTATCAGCAAGTCCGTCAATCCAAGAATCTCCACCTCGTGCGACCGTACCAGTTGCACCCGCTCAATGACCCGGCTGGAGAAATCGTAAATGTCGTTCCGCAACACTTCGTGCAGTTTCCGAATCTTCTCGCGCCCCCGCGTGTCCTTAATGTCCACATATATCCGGTACTGCGCTTCCGGATCCAAAATGACCTTCAACATCGTGAAGTACATCTTGTAGTACCATTGATCATGGGTCTGATTATGCGCAGGATGATCCAGTTTCGACTTATCGCGCACGATCAGTGCCCGAAAATGCAGGTCTGCGGAATCAATGAAGTAATCCACTAAGTCCTGGTAGAAATCCAGTTTGCCACCGGAAACCTTGGTCCACTTGATTTCCATTAGCGCGCCTATGCCGTGATCAGCCTTGATTTGGCGAATGCGGGTCGTGATCTCTTTCACTTTCGACAGCGGGCACCATACCGCGCCCAGCACCATGATCGGAATATGATCGTGTTCCAAATGGCAACTCTCGTCACAGTAAACGTTGAAGGTGTTATCCATGGCCGTCTCCTTTCTACGGGTTTGCCTCCGCGTCCACCCGAATCTCCCCCGGCAGCAGTTTCGGAAGAAGGTCATCGGTCCTTATTACACGTTCCGGATTCACTTTCTTGTATCGCCTTTCCTTTGCCGACAGGCGTACAGGAACCCGCCCAGATTGGAGGGCATCACAATAATTTTGATTATACCAGACAATCTCCTCGCGTTCAAAGTCCTTGCCATTATGGCCTCTTGTCGTCGTCTTGATCCGTCGTTTGTACCATCCTTTTGTATGCGTCAGGTAATCATTATAGAGATCGTTTTCGTATCCACTGAGGAACACCATGCACTTAGCTCTGATTGCCACGTTCAACAACCGTTCATGATACTCTTCCGAGTATTGGTCATGATCGTATCCTCGCATTCGATAGGCGAAATACGGCGGATCAAGGTACACAAGTGTTGCGGGTCGGTTGATGAAATCGTCAAAAAGTTTAATGGCGTCTCTGTTCTCTATGCGGACTTGGCTCAGTCTATTCGCACGCACCTGGCGGAAAAAACGCTTTCTGCTCCGGCAGGGCAACCATGCCTCCAGCTTGGCAAGTCGTGCCGTGCGCGTTGCGTCCTTCCTCAACCCGGGTGTCTTTCTTCTCGCTCATTTTCGACGCCCCTTTCGGCTTGCGCGGCCTGCCCCGAGCGAAGTCGAGGGATAAATAGCGCGTCGTTCCTTGACCTGCGATCTGGGGACGAGACCGGCCTGCATTTGTTCTTCGAGGAAGCCGCGTTTGAGCGGGTTGTCCAATGGATGGCAAGGTCACAAGACGTTCTCCCGCGATACAGGATTCGGGGGGCGCTGTCCCCCCGAATTGGGTCCAGGGCATGCGCCCGGTCGGCACTATCAGCCACGATGTTTCTCCAAGAAATCGCGTATGAGTGCAAGGAAATTCTCCGCCCGGTATAGCTGTTCGGCGCAGGTGTCCGCGTCAATAGTGGAGGCGAAATCATAGTCCCCGTCTTCCCGTAATCCGGAAGCTTCGATCAAATGACGATGGAGCAGATTGGGCAGCAAGCCAGTCTTGGCAAACTCCTTACCGAAGCCGGCGATCACCCCAGCGTGTTTTGAGAAGCTTAACCCCTTGGTTAGTAAGGCCGCTTCCGCGCAGTAGAACATGCAATAGTAGGCTCGCGATACGGCAAAGCGGGCAATATCCTTTTCCCCGAGAATCCGGGCAGCCTTAAGACTTTCCTCCGCCATGCGCAACAGCCCGGCCTGTTCAGGCGTCATACCGCGACCCCCTCTCGGCGAATGTTCAGCATATAGGGACTCTGTTCCCGCTCATAACGATCGCGCGACACGAAATGACACATAACCACGGCATCGTTCCTTCGACACACGTCATAGATTGCATCTCCGCATAGGCGACGCTCCGTAGCAGGATCGAGCGTGCCATCCAGAATAACCAGCACATCATAATCGGAGTCCGACGTTGCGTCACCTCTGGCTCGCGAACCATAAAGGCGCAGATCGGCCATGCGTGGACCGTAAATACGTTCAAGGATTGCTCGCAATTCCATTAAAACTTTGCTTTCAGGGGACGTGTTCATACTTTCTTACCTCCTTACGGCAATACACGCTCATATACTACCAGACAGATATCCCCGCGGCAATGAAGTGATTTGTGCAAGCGGCCCTTGCACAATTGCCTGGTCCGGTCAGGTGGCGGCAAAGGCGCGCATGAGATCTTCATCAAGGTCAACCAACAGCTTGAACTGGCTATAGGAAAGGCTGTAGATGAGTTTTTGTGGCGGGACGGACAATTGTGCCGACATCGTTGGCACTTTTCTGTCGTCGTCGCTAATCCACTTGGGCGCAATCCGCCCCGACTTGAAGTCACAATTTGTGACTTCAAGATTGTCCGCTCCCCGGATAAATCCGCGTAATTTCCATTGGAGGTCACAATTTGTGACCTCCAACATCTATCCATTGTTGCGATCTTCAGCATAACGCCTGATCATATGCCTGAGCAAGCCAAATTCCGGGAACAATGCAGGGAACATGGACGATGGTTAATGGTCAATGGTGTCCAAAAAAATCTTGTCATATCCGTGCTATCTGGGTAATCCATGGTGAGTTACGAAGGAGGAAACATTTTTCTTCATCCGGCAGGCGATTACGGGTATAAATAAGGCGTAAACCATCAAGTGGCCGCAGTTTCAGGCGGCCGGGAAGATTATTATGACGGAAGCGATACCGGAAAAACTGGGCATTATTGCCGGGCGCGGCGCGTATCCGCGGCTCCTGGCGGAAGGCGCCAGGAAACAGGGCGTGCGGCAGGTTGTGGCCGTCGCGTTCCGCGGGGAAACCGATTCGGGAATCGAAAAGGCGGCCGATCAAGTCGTGTGGCTGCATGTCGGCCAATTGAAGGCCATGCTAGAAGCCTTTCGTCGGCATGGGATTACCCAGGCGGTTATGGCCGGTCAGATTGCGCCCTCGAATCTTTTTCATGTCCGCCTGGATGTCCGCGCACTGGCGATTCTGGCCCGGCTGAAAGATCGGAACGCCCGAACCATTTTTGGCGTCATCGGGGATGAACTCAAGGCCATTGGGGTCGAACTCCTGCCGGCCTACCGGTTCATGGAGGACAGCATGCCGGCCCCGGGCTTGCTCAGCCGCCGCGCGCCGACCGAGCGCGAGCGTCTGGACATCGAGCTGGGGCTCCAGACGGCCAAGGCCACCAGCGCCCTGGAAATCGGGCAGACCGTTGTGATCAAGGAAGGCGTTATCCTGGCGGTAGAAGCCTTTGAGGGCACAGACGAGACCATGCTGCGTGCCGGGAAGCTGGGGGGCGCCGGCGCCGTGGTGGTGAAGGTTGCCCGGCAGGGCCACGACATGCGCTATGATATTCCCGTGGTTGGCCTGCGCACCTTGGCGATGCTGAAAAAGATCAAGGCCGCCGTGCTGGCCGTGGAAGCTCACAAAACAATTTTGCTGGAACGGGAACAAATCATCGAAGGAGCTGACAAACAAAATTTGGCATTCATAGCTGTGGAAGTGGAAGACAAGAAAAATTCCAGATTCCAAATTCCAAATTCCAGGGAAATTTCAAATTCCAGATAAGAAAAGGGAAACAAAACAAGATCAGCGCAAATTCAAAAAATCAATGGCAATATGAAAGAAAACAGCAAACCAATGCCGCTGGACGAACGCACTTTTATATTCGCTCAGAATGTGCGCATGTTTGTCGCGCAATTGCCGAAAACCGTGAGCAATCAAGAAAACATTAAACAGGTTATCCGCTCATCCGGTTCCGTCGCCGCTAATTACATTGAAGCCAACGAGGCGCTTAGCAAGAAAGATTTTGTCCTACGCATGAAAATATGCCGTAAAGAAGCCAAGGAAAGTCGTCTGTGGCTTCGGTTGCTTGATTGTGGCGAGCATGACCATTTGGGTAAGACGAGGTTAGCTCTTATTCAGGAAGCCAGAGAACTCATGCTCATTTTTAACGCCATAATTACCAAGAGCGGTTCGAATTAGAAGTTTGTCTTGTTTATAATTTGTTTTAGTTTCCTTGGAATTTTGAATATGGAATTTGGAATTTATTTGTGGGAGGGACTGATGCTATGAGCGATCACAAAGTCCGTGTTGGCGTGGTGGGGGTCGGCAGTCTGGGGCAGTGGCATGCCCGTATTTATTCGGAACTGCCGACGGCCGAATTGGTCGGGGTTTATGACATCAACCAGGCGCGGGCCGAAGAAATTGCCCGGCGCTACCGGACGCGGGCTATTCCCAGCATGGCCGAGTTGGCCGGGATGGTCGAGGCGGCCAGTATCGTGGTGCCGGCGGACAAGCATTTTGAAGCGGCGGTTCATTTTCTCGAGCGCGGCGTGCACCTGCTGGTGGAAAAACCGATTGCCACCCGCGCGGCCGATGCCGAGGCCATGGTGGCCTCGGCCCAGCAGAAGAACCTCGTCCTGCAGGTGGGTCACGTCGAGCGGTTTAATCCCGTGCTGAAATTCCTGGAAGGCATCCTGGTGCGGCCGCGGTTCATCGAGGCGCACCGGCTACAGCCTTATCCGCCCGCGCGCGCGGGTCAGTCCCCGCGCGGGACGGAGGTCAGCGTGGTGCTGGACCTCATGATCCATGATCTGGAAATCATCCTGCACCTGGTGCGCTCGCCGGTGCGCGATTTTCACGCCGTGGGCGTGCCGGTCCTGAGTCCCAGCGAGGATATCGCCAATGTGCGCCTCGAGTTCGAAAACGGCTGTGTGGCCAACGTGACCACCAGCCGGATCAGCCCGGAAAATTTGCGTAAAATTCGCGTGTTCCAGGAGGACGCGTACATTTCGCTGGATTACGAAAAGCAGGCCGGGGAGATCTACCGCAAGACCCAGGCGCGCATCGAGCGGAGCAAGGTGCCAATCGAAAAAGGCGAACCGCTGAAAAACGAACTGGCCGCGTTTGTCGAATGCGTGCGCACGCGCGGCATGCCGGTAGTCAGCGGAGCCCAGGCGGCGGAGGCGCTGAAGCTGGCCGCGGCCATTTGCCGCCAGATCCATGGTCAGGCACCGACAAGTAAAATGCAGAATGCAGAATGAAGAATGCGGAATTGGTATAAGATAAGCGATGGAAACATAGACCAGGAGATGGCGGAAGCATGAAAACAGAGAGCAAGAGTAGTGTTTTCTATCATTCTACATTCTGCATTCTACATTCTGCATTTTATTCATGAAACCTCCATCCATTATGATCATTGCCGGGGAGATTTCGGGCGACATGCACGCCGCCGCCCTGGTGCGGGCGATGCGCCGGCGCCGGCCCGACATTGAGTGCTTCGGCATCGGCGGCGAGGATCTGCGCGCGGCCGGCATGGAAATCCATTATGACATTCGCGACATGGCGGTTTTAGGTCTGACGGAAGTCCTGTTCCGGTTTCGTTTTTTTAAGGGAGTGTTCAACGAAATGCTGGCCCTGGCCCGGAAACGCCGGCCGGACGCCATTTTGCTGGTGGACTATCCGGGATTCAATCTCCGGTTTGCCGCCCGGGCGCATGCGTTGGGCTTCAAGGTGCTCTATTATATTTGCCCGCAGGTATGGGCCTGGAACCGCGGCCGTATTTCGCGGATGGCGCGGGTTGTGGATCGCCTGCT
The DNA here is from genome assembly GCA_043825055.1 of Verrucomicrobiota bacterium. GTDB lineage: Bacteria > Verrucomicrobiota > Kiritimatiellia > JAAZAB01 > JAAZAB01 > VSJD01. The sequence goes on along the minus strand of JBDRSI010000066.1, from coordinate 4,355 downwards.
GGCGATTTTTCCGTTCGAAGTGGACGTGTTTAAGGATAGCGGCTTACGCGTGGATTTTGTGGGCCATCCGCTGGTGGCTCAAGCGGCCTCAGCGCGCGCGGAGCCCCTGGCGCCATTATCCTGGCAGGGCGAACCGCGTATTGCGCTTTTGCCCGGGAGCCGCTATCATGAAGTCCAGCGCATTTTGCCGGTGATGTGGGCGGCGGCGGCGCGTGTGCAACGGCAATTCCCCGGCGCCGGATTCATCATCGCCGCGCCGTCGGAGGAAGTGGCCGGCTGGGTGCGCGCCGTGATGGGCTCCTTGGGCGATGGGCCTGGGCACGTATCCGTGGTGGCCGGGCAGACGCGGCAGGTCTTGCGCCAGGCGCGCGCGGCGTTGGTGGCGTCCGGCACCGCCACGATTGAAACGGCATTGATGCGCTGTCCCATGCTCGTGGTCTACCGGGTGGCCTGGGCCACGTATTGCTTTGGGCGGCTTTTGATCCGTGTGCCGTACCTGGGCATGGTCAATATCGTGGCAGGAAAACGCCTGTGCCCTGAATTCATTCAGTACAAGGCGTGCCCGGAAGCAATGGCCGCGGCGCTGGCGCCCCTCCTGCGCGACGGACCCGAACGGGAAACGATGCTGGCCGGCCTTGACCGCGTCAGCCAAGCCCTGGGCGATCCTCAAGCCGCCGAGCATGCCGCGGATATTATTTTACAGGAATTATGAAAACCACCGTCATTGTCACTGTCTATAACCGCCCAGCCATACTGATTGCCTGTCTGCGGGCACTGGCGCTGAGCACCCAGCGCGTGGATGAGGTGGTGGTTTCGGATGACGGCTCCAGCGCCGACAACGTTCAACGAATGCAGGCCGCGTTTCCGGACTTGCCGTTTCCCGTGCGCTATGTTCGGCAGGAGGACTGCGGCTACCGCCTGGCTGCCGCGCGCAATAACGCCCTGCGTCAAGCCACCGGCGATTATATCATATCCCTGGATTGCGATATCCTGCTTATGCCGGATGCGGTCATGGCGCACACGCGTCTGGCGCGGAGCGGCTGGTTCCTGGCGGCCAACCGAGCCTGTGTCGGCGCGCTGGAAACGGAAGAGGCGCTCCAGCAGGCGATGCATCCCCGGCTATTGGAGGTGCTCTGGGAGGATGCGGACCGATGCCGCCTGCACCGCGCACACCGTCAATTTCAGCGCAATTTATGGTTGCGCCGCTTCGGCCTGGCCAAGCGCCATAAACCCAAAATTTTAGGGTGCCATTTTTCCATTTTTCGCGAGGATATCGAGCGGGTCAACGGGTTTGACGAGGCCTATGTCGGCTGGGGACTTGAGGATGACGATTTTGCCATGCGTCTGCACAAAGCCGGCGTGCGCGGCCGATCGCTGATCCTGGAAGCCAATGCCCTGCACCTCTGGCATCCCTCCGTGGCTTCCCATGTGGCCAAGCCAGCCGCCAGCCCGAACCTGGCCTACTTCCGGCGCCGGGAGGTTCCAGCCTTTTGTGTCCAAGGCCTGCGGACGGCGGAAGCACGTAGAGCGTAGAGCGATCAGCGCGTTGCGCCGCGCAACGCGCAGGCGATGGCGGCAATGTGTTCGGGCGTGGTGCCGCAACAGCCGCCGATAATGTTGGCGCCGGCGGCCAGGAGCTCGGGCACGAAATCGGCCATCATCGCGGGCGTGTCCGGGAACACATCCGTCCCGTTGCGACTGATCGGCAGGCCGGCGTTGGCATGCACGAGAATGGGGGCCTCCGGCGCCGCCGCGCGGATTTCTTTCACGACCTCAATCATTTGACGAAACCCGTGTCCGCAGTTGGCGCCAATGATGTCGGCCCCGGCCTCCAGGCAGGCTTTGGCCATGTCGGACGGGCTCACGCCCATCATGGTCCGGTAATCCCCTTTGACCGTGCGTTCGAAAGTGAGCGTACTGATGATTTCGAGCCGGGTGTTTTCACGGGCGGCCTTGATGGCCAGGCAGGTCTCGTCCAGGGCCGACATGGATTCGATCAGCGCCGCATCGGCGCCGCCGGCCTCCAGCGCCTGGGCCTGCTCCTTGAATGCGGCGTATAGTTCCTGTTCGGTGATGTCTCCCATCAGCAATAGTTTGCCGGTGGGCCCCATCGAAGCAATTACAGATCGTTCCCGGCCGGCGGCCTCGCGCGAAATGGCGGCGGCGGAGCGGTTAAGTTCCGTCACGCGCTCGCCCAGGCCGTATTGCTTGAGCTTCAAGCGCGAGCCGCCGAAACTGTTCGTTTTGATCATGTCGGCGCCGGCGGCCACATAGCTTCGGGCGATATCCAGCACGTCGGCGCGATGGGTCACGCACCACAGTTCGGGGCATTCGCCCGGTTTAAGCCCTTTGCGCTGGAGAAACGTGCCCCAGGCGCCGTCAGACAACAGCCGGCGGCCTTGTTTTAACTGGTCGGTAATACGCGGCATGGGATTTCCTCGATTTGTTTGCCAAATATTATATAATACGCCGTGAAAAATTAAAAGAATAAAAGGAGGACCAAGTGAAAAGCTATCGCCATGAAGTATGGTTGGAAGTGCCGGCCCGGCGCGGGTTTGTCAATATCACGCCGGATGTGGAGCGGGCCATAGCGAAAAGCGGTATCCGCGAAGGCCTGGTCCTGGTGAACGCCATGCACATCACGGCCAGCGTATTCATCAACGACGATGAAAGCGGCCTGCATGCGGACATGGAGCGCTGGCTGGAAAAGCTGGCGCCGGAAAAACCGCATTCCCAATATCGGCACAATGGCGCCGAAGATAATGCCGATGCCCATCTCAAAAGAACGATCATGGGCCGTGAAGTGGTCGTGGCCGTGACGGAGGGCAAACTGGATTTCGGGCCCTGGGAGCAAATCTTCTACGGCGAGTTTGACGGCCTACGCCGCAAACGGGTGCTCATCAAAATCATCGGCGAATGAATTTGCCCCTGTCATTGCGTTCCAAGTCGTGGGATGCATGGGTGCGCGGTGGTGAAATGCCTTGCACGGATGCTATAAAATATATAGTATATGTGCATATTGAGTGTGCGACTATGAGGGACAAAACCGAAAGACTATATGCGATTGCGGAGGCGCAACAGGGGTATTTTACCTCTGGGCAGGCCGTGACGTGTGGCTATCCCACTTCCAACCATGTCTATCACCTTCGCACCGGCGCATGGAAGCGTGAGTATCGCGGCATTTACCGGCTGGCGCAGTTCCCGGTGGCAGAAGATGCGCAATACGTGATGTGGTCGCTATGGTCCCGCAACCGTCAGGGATCACCGCAAGGGGTGTATTCCCACCAGACCGCACTGGTCCTTTTCGATCTCTCTGATTTGATGCCTCGACGCCTGTATATGACCGTGCCGCCCGGATTCCGGCGCAATGCCCCGGTACCGGACGTGCTGGTTCTGCACCGTGGAAGGCTCGCGCCGAGTGAGATTGAAGTGCGCTCAGGCTATCGTGTTACTCGCCCGCTGCGGGCGATTACGGATCTTCTCAAGGAGGTGGCGGTTTCGGATGACTATCTGAGCCAGGCTCTGCAACAGGCGCTTGAACGCGGGTTGATCACAAGCGTGGAACTGGAAAAACACCCGCTGACCGAAAAACTGAACAAACTGCTTGCCAGGGGCCGCGCGTGAGCGCCATCTACACAACCGCCACAGCGTTTCGCCAAGCTTTGGAAGCCCGCCTCAATGACTTGGCCAGACGCGAGAGGTTTGACATTCAACGTCTCCGACGGCAGGTTGCCTTTGACCGCCTCCTGTGCCGTCTCTTTTGCGAGCCCACCGCTCCGTGGATTCTGAAAGGCGGATATGCGATGGAATTGCGGCTGGCGAAGAGCCGCACGACACGCGACATTGATCTCAGCGCACGACTGCCCATCCCAGGGGTCGGCCGACTGCCGGAGCGGATTCTGAAGCTCCTGCAAACTGACGTCTCCTTGAACATGGACGATTTCTTTGATTTTGCGATCGGCCGCCCCATCAAGGACCTCGCCGGCGCGCCATACGGCGGCGCCCGCTACCCAGTCGAGGCTCGCATGGACGGCCGTATTTTCGCTAAATTTCACCTTGATGTCGCCACCGGCGATCCCATGTTGGAACCACAGGAAGATGTGCAAGGGCGGGACTGGCTCAGTTTCGCGGGGATCGCCGCGCGCAAGTTCCCGGCTGTCTCCAAGGAACAGCAATTTTCCGAGAAGCTGCATGCCTACACATTACCCAGAATTGGCGGCACCAATACACGTGTGCGCGACCTGGTGGATATGTACCTGCTGTTCCGAATTGGCCTCGATCCCCAACGGGTTCGCGACGCAATCCACGCCATCTTTAACCGGCGTAAGACGCACGAGATGTCAGACTCCCTGCCG
>JBDRSI010000065.1:0-4663 GCA_043825055.1 Verrucomicrobiota bacterium | reverse complement strand
AGGTGAAACAATTGCCGCCTTTTGGCGGTCTAATTCATTATGATGTTGGCATCGAGTATCAAAGGCCCATCAATACAGGAACCATCATGCCCATGAACACATCCGCGCCTGTTTCGATTATCATTCCGGTCTTCAATGAAGAGGAAAATCTGCCGGAGCTCATGCGTCGAACACTGGCAGTCTGCCGGGCGTTAATCCGGCCGTTCGAGATCATCCTGGTGGACGACGGCAGTCGGGACGCGTCCCGTGATCTTATCGCAAAGGCCGTGGCGGCCAATCCGGGCGAACTGATCGGGGTGTTTTTAAACCGGAATTACGGCCAGCATGCGGCCGTCATGGCCGGGTTTGCGCAGGCCCGGGGCGCGATTGTCGTAACGCTCGATGCCGATCTTCAAAATCCGCCGGAGGAAATCGTACCCCTGGTGAAAAAAATGGATGAAGGCATGGACGTTGTCGGTTCCATTCGTGTGCCGCGCCGCGACAGCATCTTCCGCCGCTTTTCCTCGTTCCTGGTGAACAAAATGACGGCGCACGTGACGGGCGTGGTCATGCACGATTACGGTTGTATGCTGAGGGCCTACCGCCGGCAAGTGATCCAGGCCGTGCTCCAGTGTCATGAGCGTAGCACCTTTATTCCGGTGCTGGCCAACAGCTTTGCGCGCCGCACGGCGGAAATCGAAGTTCGGCACGCCGAACGCCATGCGGGCCAATCCAAGTATGGCTTGTGGAAACTGATCAACCTGCAGTTCGATCTCCTGACCAGCATTACGACCTTGCCCCTGCGTCTTTTGAGCATAGCCGGGGTGATGATCAGCATGCTGGGTGTCGGTCTGGGCGTGCTGATCCTGATCCTGCGGTTTATCTGGGGGCCGGAGTGGGCGGCCAAGGGCGTATTCACCCTGTTTGCCATCCTGTTCATTTTCGTCGGCGGCCAGTTTATTGCCATGGGATTTCTGGGTGAATATATTGGCCGCATATATCAGGATGTGCGCGGTCGGCCCCGTTACTATATCGAGACAGTCGCCGGCAAAAGCGCTCTGGAACCGACCTGATGGTTTTCTTTTCGTAAATTGAAATTTGTTTGAAATTTGGGTTTTGGAATTTGGAATTTAGGGGCTTCCTGCTGGGGAAAGAATTATGGATCCGCAAGCAAAGCAATTAAATGAAGCCATTGCGGCCGCCTGTCCGGCAGTGATGGATCTGCTGTCCCGAAAGGGTCGGGAAATCTATTTTCCAAAGCTCGGTATCCTGTCGCAATCGGCCGAAGCCCAGGGTAAAGCCATTAATGCCACCATCGGGATTGCGCTGGAGGAAGATGGGACTCCCATGCACCTGGCTTGTGTCATGCGCCGGGTGCATCTGTCTGCGAGCCAGGCGGTGTCCTATGCGCCCAGCCCGGGCCGGCCGGATATCCGCAAGCAATGGAAAGCGATGCTGGGCAAAAAGAATCCCGGCTTAACCGGCAAGGCGTTCAGTCTGCCGGTGGTGACCAGTGCGCTCACCCACGGGCTGAGTATCTGCGGCTACCTGTTCTGCGATCCTGGCGATGCGATTATCCTGGCGGATCTGTTCTGGGGAAATTACGAACTTATTTTTTCCCATGCTTGCGGCGCACGACTGGATGCGTTTGCGATGTTCACTGAGCAAGGGCGGTTTAATGTCGAGGGCCTGCGTACCCGGCTGATGGCAGGGAAAGTTGGGAAAAAAATCGTGTGCCTCAATTTCCCCAACAATCCCACCGGCTATACACCGACGATCGAGGAAGCGCGCGCCATTTCCGCGGTCCTGCGCGAAGCCGCGGAGCGCGGGAACAAGCTGGTGGTGCTCGTGGACGACGCTTATTTTGGACTCGTGTACGAACGGAGCGTGTTTCCAGAATCCATCTTCAGCTTGCTCTGCGACTTGCACCCCAACCTGCTGGCTGTCAAACTGGATGGTCCGACCAAGGAAGATTATGTCTGGGGATTCCGGGTGGGTTTTATCACCTATGGGATCTGCGGGGGGACGCCCGCCGTGTACGAAGCCCTCGAAGCCAAAACGGGTGGGGCCATCCGGGGCAATATTTCCAATGCCGCCAACGTGAGCCAGTCCCTGCTCCTGAGCGCCTACAGCGATGATACCTATGCAACGGAGAAACGGGCCAAATACGAACTTCTGCGCTCGCGCTATGAGCGGGTCAAACAGATCTTGGCGGCGCATCCCGAATATACGCAAGAATTTGTGGCCCTGCCGTTCAATTCAGGATATTTCATGTGCGTGCGTCTCCGGCATGCGGACCCGGAACAGGTGCGGCAAAAACTTTTAAAGGATTATGCCACCGGCGTGATTGCCATGAGCGGCATTATCCGGCTGGCCTTTTCCGCCGTGCCCTTGGAGCAGTTGCCGGTTTTGTTCGGGAATCTGTTCCGGGCGGTCCGGGAATGCTGTCATTCCCGCGAATGCGGGAATCCAGCATCAGTATTGAATATTTCTGGATTCCCGATCAGGTCGGGAATGACAGGAAATATTCAGCCTCCCCATAACTGATTAAAACAAAGGAATAAAACCCATGGCCTATGAAGTACTCGCGCGCAAATGGCGGCCCAGGCAGTTCCAGGATGTCGTCGGCCAGGACCACGTCATTCAGACGCTGACCAACGCCATCCGGATGAATCGCGTGGCGCATGCCTATCTTTTTGTGGGTCCGCGCGGTATCGGCAAGACCTCCATCGCGCGTATTTTTGCCAAGGCCCTGAACTGCAAGGATGAGATGACCCCCGCGCCCTGCGACCATTGTAACGCGTGCAATGAAATCACGGCGGGCTCCAGTCTCGATGTGCATGAACTTGACGCCGCCTCGAATCGCGGCATTGATGAGATTCGCGCCCTGCGTGACACCATCAAGTACATGCCGACCCAGCGCTTCAAGATTTATATTATTGACGAAGTCCACATGCTGACAATGGAGGCTTTCAATGCCCTGTTGAAAACTCTCGAGGAGCCGCCGGCGCATATTAAGTTTTTCATGGCCACCACCGAGCCGCAGAAAATACCGGCCACGATTTTGTCGCGGTGCCAGCGGTTTGATTTGCGTCGTATCCCGGCCGGCCTGTTGATCGAGCGCCTGCGCCTGATTGCCCAGTCGGAGGGCGTGACGATTGATGATGACGCCGTGTTAGCCGTGGCGCGGGCGGCGGAAGGGGGCCTGCGTGACGCCGAGTCTGCCCTGGATCAACTGATCTCTTTCCAAGGCAAGGACATCCATGAACAGGATGTCCTCGCGGTGTTCGGACTGGTTTCGCGTCAGACTCTGGAAACCCTGTCAACCGCCCTGCTCCAGGGCGACATTGCTGGCGTTATCCAGCAGGTGGAAGCGCTGGACAAAAACGGGAAGGACATGCAGAGACTCCTGCAGGAACTCCTGGAACACATCCGTAATCTGCTTGTGTATCTGCAGGCGGGGGTTGGTCTGGCCGCCCTGGATTTGACACCCGTCCAGGTGGCCGTGTTGAAAGCGCAGGCGGCGCTGACGCACGTGGACCGGCTGTTACGTATCACGGATATCCTGATGGAAACCATGGACCGTTTGCCTTATGCGCTCTCCAAAAAAACACTGCTGGAAACCGCGTTAATTCGTTGTTCGCGTGCCGCGGTCGTCGTTTCGCTGGATGAAATCTTGCGGCGTATTGAGGAGTTGAAGCACAGCCTGGATGATGGCAGTGGCGCGCCGCGCGAGCCGGCGCCGGAGGTCCGGCCGGCACGGGCGGCACGTGAAGCGTCGAGCGTGGAGTGTGAAGCGTCAGCCACGCCGGCGGTTGCTTCGTCGGCGATTGCCGTGGCTGATTCCCCGGCGCAGTCCGTCGCCAAACCGAAAGGTGAGGGACCCAGCGGTGATGAGCTGGCGCATTTGATCAAGATATGGCCGGAGCTTGTCGAAAAGGTCGGCAAAGCGGTTGCGCTGGCCAAGGGCTGTCTCCTTGATGCGCGGCCGGTGGCCGTCGTGGGCGACCGTGTGACGATCGGCTTTGACCCGGAATTTGCCGCGCGTATGGAGCAAGCCGGTCTGCCGCGAACCCGCGCCGCCCTGCAGAAAAATCTGGATGATGTGTTGCGCCGAAGCATTACCGTGGACTTCAAACTGCTGGCTGAGCGCGCGGCGTCCGCGGAGACGGAATCCGTGGAAACACTCCAACGCCCCACCGGCGCGGCGCGGTCTCCACCGGCCGGCAAACCCTGGTCGCCTACGGCGCCGCCGAAGGCGGGCAAACCCTCCCTTCAGCAAAAACAGAAATGGTTCAAGGATCCGGCGGTGCAAAAGACGATGGATATGTTCAACGGCGATATTCAGGAAGTCAGGGAATAGGAAAACAGAGGACGGACGACAGACGCCGGACCGGAGAAAAAGAATCTTTATCCGTGTAATCCGTGGTTGATTTCGTTGGGTGGCGGGCATAAACCTGCATTAGACAAAAGATGGAGGATGCATAACATATGACGAATATTCTGAAGATGATCAAAGATGCGGCGGGCATGCAGAAAAACATGAAGAAAATGCAGACCCAACTGCGGGCCAAGACGGTCGAGTTTTCAAGCGGCAATGGCATGGTGATTGTCACGGCCCGCGGGGACATCTCGATTGCCGCCATTCGCATTGATCCCCGTGCCTTGGATGCGGTCCACCCGG
>JBDRSI010000064.1:0-6049 GCA_043825055.1 Verrucomicrobiota bacterium | reverse complement strand
TGGGACCGGGCTGGGCATTATTGTGGGCACCTTTATTTTCACTTTCTTTATCGGTACGCTGAAGGAGATCTGGTCATCCGGAAACTGGGGGGAACTTGTCTCCTTTAAGGTGTTTTTTTCAATCGGCCTGTTTGCCTTCTCTTTCTTTATCCCGAAAATCATCAAGAAGATTCGACCAGAAAATAAACCTGAGTTCTAATAGAGCGAAAGTCGTGGATTTCCCAATATTATCACAGGTTTGGGTAAGGTTTGATCTTCAAAAGATATATCAAGCGGGCATGGTATCAAAAATCGGTATGGTTTGACTTCAATTTTATAGGAGCTTAAAAACTTAGGAGTCCCAATCTGTCCCCATCCTGAGAGCAAGAAATTCGGCGGACGTCCCACGCTCCGAGATCGTTCCAATAGACCGAGATTGGTAGCCGTTTTAGAGACTTTCCAGCCATTCTTCCAAAAAAAACATCCGCATGATCAGAATTAGCCAAGAGAGGATCGACCAGAGCCATTTCCATCTGGCGGGCTTTGGCAGCGAAGGCAGGTGGAAGCACACGCTTTTTTTTCGAGTTCGATATAGACCCAAGGAACGAAAAGCATGTACCGAAGACGCGTCTAGATTGTACTTGTACCGGAGAATAGCGCTTGTGCAAAGGAATCCCCGATAGCTCCCAAACCGAGTTCATCTCGACTTTCCTTTACCTGGAAAAGTGACAAGATGCGAAGCGCTCGGTCTCTATCGGTTTGATTGTGATCTATCCATGTAAGTGCAGATGGCATTCGGATGATCCCTCACACGCTCTTTTCAACGATTAGCGATGATAACATTACGGTTTCATCCTTGGCCGTTCAGTTCCGCATACAATCCATCAAGCTCTTCCTCAGCCTTCTCAAGAATCAGGGCCACGTAATTCCCGCCATCACCGAGTCTCCTGGTGGCTCAGGAACCATTGTATGATTGAGCTACATAAAGAACCGGAACTGGTACGGTGCAGTCCCTAGGCCAGGCATCCGCTTTACCACCCGCGCAAGCACCTTTGCATAACTCATGGTCACGGGCAGAGGGTCATAAAGAGCGTCGTTGTTCCAGTTCATTTTCGAAAGCCCGAGTACGGCGATAGCGGTCTCGTCCCAGGGTCCATGGCCGGCATGTCGCACTAAGCGAAGCGGACGAGGAGTGCTCCTAGCTCCTTGGAAGTAAGAACCGCGTTCGCAGATACCCGGGGCATCACCGTGTGTCCATAGAAGTGCTTCTCGTGGACCCAGGCCGATGACAGTGCCGCGCGAGACAGGGAAAGCGGTGGGCTCGCCCTTCTTCCCATCTCCACGGTCACGGTCGATACGCACCCCACGCCAACCCACGTCTTCGACGATCTGCACAAGGTCGACCGCCTCGCACAGGTGAAGGGCCTCCATAGCACCGTCGACCTCGTCCGGCTTAAACTCGGTATTCTTGTGAACCATTACGCGGCGCGGCGAGCGTCCAGCGTGGCGCCGGCGGTAAAGGGCTATCGATCGCGTCAGGACGCGAAACATTTCGGTGCGTGAAAGAAACGGATTTTCGCGCTGGACTTCGACCTCGTGAGCGTCGTATGCAACGAACTCCAAACCCGAGCCCTCGGCATCGAATACCTGGCTGCAACATGTAACAAACCGCGGCCGGTCCGACTCTGGAGGTCGGACCGCGTAGGAAAGGCCGATATAAGCGGTCTCCGGATCAGTTTCGGCCAACTTCCAGGGCACCCCGCCGGCTTTAACGTACAGCGCAAGCCCGATACGCCACATGACGCTGGCTCGGTACGGGTAGGTTAGAGCCCTATCCTCCAGAACCACTTGGACGGGCAAACGCCGGGCTGCAGTCGTCGCTTTCAAGTGATCGTGCAGATCGAAGTCCTCGCCTACCACACCGACGTAGCCGGGTGCCCAGCGTTTAGGAAGGTAAATGAACAGAACATCAAACTCAGTGCGGCGCGCCTCGAGGCCCTGGATTGCTCGGACTAGACGGTCAGCCAGCACGATGTGCGGCGTCGCGGAGGAAAGAAATTCTGTCTCGAGTTGTTTGTCCAACTCGATGTGGCAGCCGCCACCTGCACCTCGCATGTGCACGCCAAAAATGCGCCGAAAGCCTGGCCATTCGGGAAGGTAATCTTTCCGCTCGGTCGGTTCGTAAACCGAGTTGAGTTCCTTCATAAAGTTGTAGAGCCGAGATCTCTCCCCTGCTGGAGCCAAGGTGGCCACGCGAATAGGGTCAGGCACTAAACCGCTTGAGTGCGGACCGAAGCGCAGCAGCCCGCGCAGCGGATGAACCTCACGATCCGATGTGCGGTCGGGATGGAAAGCAAGCTTGGGTTCTGGAAGCCACACATGGGAGGTGATCTCGCTGCTCATGCCTGAGCCCTCCTCGAGAAGCAGGTGTCGGAGGAGAGACGAAAAACCGCATCGACGCCATCCCCAATGCCCAGAGCCCGAAGTTCGCTGCCATCTCCTGCCAGTATGGTTGCCCAGAAGGCTATAAGGTCATTGAGCTGCCGGTTGTAACGTCTGACCGTGCGCTCGCGAGCGAAGTCCGCAGCAGCCGCCTTGTTCGTGTCGGTTATGCCATTGAAAACCGTGCGGGGCTCGAACAACAGCCACAGGCGGTCGCTGGCCCAATCTAGGCGGGTGCCGATACCCTCTCGCCACCGTAGCTCACGATGCCCCTTCACCGTTCCGCTGAGTCCCCCTACTAATCGCTGCAACGGCACCCAAGTTCCGTCCTGTGGGTCAACCGGTGCCAACAAGTCGATACTGCGCCGACGGATGACGTCAAGGCCACGCTCGCGAATGATTGCACAGGTCAGTGCATTTCGAAGCAGGCCACGCTCACCAGAATCATACCGTAAACGCTTGATCTCGATAGTATGTAGGTCGAAATCCTCGATGCCATATGCAAGAAAAGCGGTGCGTAAGTCGGCGTCGGCACCATAGGCCAAGACACCAGCGCGAGTGCGTGCGATCAGCACGTTGACGCCGGCCTGCATGACCGCCTCTCGAACCTCAACGTAGCCGCCGATCTGACAGACCACACGCCGGCACACGCTCGGCGTTTGAACCAAGGGTAGCGCATTGAGACGCACTACTGGCCAGCCGCGCCTGCCCGATGGGTGTGGTGCGCCGCTCCAACGACGGCGATCGGAGGCGTAGGTGTCCAGTACTTTGGTATCAATGCCACTCATCAGGCGAATTAAGTCTCGCAAAGCCTCGTCGAAGTTCTCTACCCGTACCAGTGCTGTATCCACCCCTGTCCCTTTTGCATGCATCAGCAGTTGACTAACACGAGGCAACGGCGGATGCTCCCCGCGATGCAACCAGAAAAGCCCGGCAGGAAATGAAACTGTGTGATTCAGTGCCTCCTCCAACGCATCCATAATAGAATTATCACGACCGCTGTAACCAGCCACCACAAGTCCGAAACGCTGGCACGATTCGACCAGCACCTGTCTTAGGCGCACATCCTGGTGTCGCAGTTCATCTCCGGTGTTCTTCAACCGTCGGGAACGGAAATCTCCGTGCAACTTGACCTCGACTGGCCAGCGCCCTTCGCCGATAAGCTGTGCCGCTATGTCTGGCGCGTCGAGGGCCACGGTAGTCAAAGGCCCGGTCGCGTCATAGACTTTGGCGCAAGCATCGGCAATCAGCGTGTCGAAATTCGTTGTCCATATAAGTCGCGTGAGTTGTGCACGCATCAGAGTGGCGAGAGCCAGATGCCCGTAAGACGGCTTTGCACCTCCCATTTTGGCGTCCAAGTATGCACGCCGATCTGCTTCGGCCGGATAAACCGCCTCGAACAGCGCCGCGTATTCATCCGAGGCGCCGGACGACGGCAAGTGCCCTGAGGAATCGATATGAGTCTGTAGCCGCGCGCGAATCGTCGGATTTGAAAGATCGGTCACCGTCGGCGGCGAAACCCGGCGCTGGCTGATAAATAGCTGTTGTTTAAACTCCCAGACCATGTCCCATGCAGTCGGGACCCCAGCCGATGCCGAAGCGCCAGCACCGAGTAGCCACATCAGGTTTCCAGCGCGCAACGAGAATCGCCGGGCGAAGTCGTCGGCGCCAAGCTCTTGTATGTTGGTTTCCTGGTGCATAGCAGGACCTTTATTTCTTTAATTGAAAACCATCTCTGATATCGCCAAGCAGCAAATTCATCGATTGCACCGTCTCGTTATCCGGTTGGGTTTGTCCATCCCCAAATTCGACCTGAACTCGAAAGGCCAAAGGGATATTCGCTTTGGTCTTAATCTCGAGCAATCTTGGTATGATGTCGCCCAAGTCTTGGATTTCGGAAGGCTTCAATTCGCTGCGAGCAACAAGTATTTTGGAACTTGTCTCGATTCCACCGAAACCCGATCCAAACTCTTTACCGCCGCCTCCTGAACCAGAGACAGTAGAGACTTTTAGTTTTATGCCTTGCGCGGATGGATACTCACAGGGCCATTTCCCTGACTTGGGGTCGAGTTGAGTGAACCGAGCGTTGAGCGAGGCCGAAACCACATCACTCACTGTCTTCCACGGCAATGTTTGACCTATCTTCTGGGAAAGCGCGGTGGCGATGGAAAGCGCGGTGGCTTCCTCATTCGTCCACGCTTGCGGCAAAGTCTCAGGCAATATCTCGGCGGCCATAATCTGAACGGGCGGCTGCTGTATCAACGCCTGCTCAGTAAGCACTCCCGCCGGGATCGGTTCTGCAAGGATACTGGCCGGGCCATTGGTCAGCCAGAGTGCGCCGGATTCGACCGCCTGTGTGACGGATGCTCTGATAACATCGGTTGACGCCTTGGGTATCGGCAGGGGTTCCATATATCCATCACGTTGAACCTGAACTGCATTTGTGCTGTTAAAATAATCAATCACAGTCTGAACGGATATTGCACCACTCTTCCACAGCTCCGGCAGCCGTTCCGGCTCCAGCAGCATCGATTCGATTTCTTCCAACTCCGCGGCTTCGGACAATACCAATTCGAGGGATGGGTCGTTCATCGCTGTTTCATCCGGACGCGAATACCACCAGGTACGGGCTGAACCATCAGGACGCGTCAGGCGCAACACAAATGTGCCCATCTCGCAGCCTTCGATCAAGGTTTCGATGATCGCCTGGGCCTTAAGCATTTTGGGTAAATGGGGCAGCTGCGCAAAGGCGCCGGACAAGTCCTTTACCCGTCGCCTCGCCTCGCCCTCCCGCCACAAATCGTAAGGTCCGCCCGGCAACAGCGCTTCCGCCGAAATCGGTGAATCCTGCACCCGGGAACGCGGATCGTTTTTAATAATGGTAAAATGAGGCTCATCGGTCACGTTGATCTTGAATGCCTGCACCTCATTTTTTTCCGACACCGTTACCACCGTGCAGTAAGCCTGCCGGATGGCATCCGGAATGCGACCTTTTGTTTTGTCGAGGTTAATAGCGAGTGTCTGCATGCGGGCGACATCCACATTGCCGTCCTTTTGTTGATCCTTGAGATTTACACCCACCCGTTCCCACGCCATATAGTCGCGGACACTTGCGGAGGCGACCTCAAGGCCGTCTTTGGAAGGGGCCAGGAGAATGACGGCGTTTCGGTAAACGCGCGGTTTTTCAGGCCCGGTGGTCTCATCCAGATACCGCTTGGCCTCCGGGCCGGGTTTGCCGGAATCGCTTGCCCCGCTCGGCCCCAGAATGCCGTAGTGGAAAAGGCCGTCGTCTTCAATATCTCGGGTTTTCGCAGGCAGGGTATGCACCCGTACACCAACGGCACTGGCTCCCGCTGATAGTGTCTTGGTCCTCCCGATTTCATCCAACAGCCGCGCGCGCACCACATCATCGGAAACACCGATCACTGCGACAGCATGCATCTGGGTAAGATTCGGGCGGTTGCCCAGACGCCATGTTCCCGGCGACTCATTCTCGTTTGTAGCTGTATATTGATCATCCAACCAGAAGCTGACTTGTGACCAGCGCAGCAGCCCTTTTTCCAGCTCGATTTTATCCGGGCGGTTGGGAGCAATCAGCACTGTCAGATCGCGAGTCCTGGCGCTTTGG
>JBDRSI010000063.1:0-10850 GCA_043825055.1 Verrucomicrobiota bacterium | reverse complement strand
CGGTATTCCCCGCATTGCCAATTTGCTGATGGAAGACAGCCATGTCGCCCTACCCCTGCTGACCCGCTTTATGATCCGGTTCGGCAGTCTGTTCATGCATGCTGGATTACCCGCACTCGCGCTGGCACTGGTAGGGGCCGTTTTCTGGTGGCGGACCATGGCGCTCGATCCCGAGAAAGCGCGCAACTTCAATCGCCGGTTATTCGGGGTGCCGGTGATCGGCCCGGGATATACGATTCTTGTCTCGTTACGGTTTGCGCGCACGCTGGCCTTGCTGATCAATGGCGGCGTGTCCCTGATAGAAAGTCTGCCATTGGCTGGCGAAGCAACGGGCAGCCGCTGGGTCGCGGAACGGGTCGCCGCGGAAGCCGATGCCGTGCGGCATGGACGATCTCTGGCGGACATGCTGAGACGGATTCCTCCGTTTGGTTCCTTGTTCGGCTGGGTGCAGGTGGGCGAAGCCAGTGGCGCCCTGGCACGCATGCTGGATAGTGCCGCGGACCGCCTGCAACAGCAATGGGACCGGTTTCTGACCCGCCGGATGAACATGCTGGAGCCGGTGCTGATCCTGATTATCGGTGTATTCGTCCTGCTGGTGGTGCTGGCTGTCCTGTTGCCCATACTCACTTTGAACCAGCACCTATAACATTTCCGATTTATGATTTCCGATTTTTGATTGAAATACAATTCGGAAAAATCCGCTCTCTGTCATCCGTCGTCTGGTGTCCGTCGTCTGTCGTCTGGTGTCCGTCTCACGGCATCCAGTAGGCGCCGGGAATGCCGTGGATCTGATCTTCGCGCAGGGCAACAATAGCCATGACCTTGGGCACATAAGCCCGGGTTTCAGAGGGCAGATAGGGTGCCACCTCATTAAACGTCTGGGCCTTGCGCTTTTTCATGATTTCCTTGACCCGTCCCTCGCCGGCGTTATACGCCGCCAACGCCAGCGACCAACAGCCGAATTCCCGGTGCAGAAATTTCAGGTACTGCGCCGCCGCACCGGCGCTTTTTTCAGGTTCCATGCGATCATCCACCGGTGTCGTTTGCAAGCCAAAACGCCGGGCGGTGCCGGGCATCAACTGGAAGAGCCCCACCGCCCCTGCCGAACTTTTAGCCTGCGGATTGAGCGCCGACTCGACTTCCGCCACCCATACCCATTGCTGTGGCACGCCTTCCTTCGTAAATATTTTTTTCAGGCGTGGAATCATGTCATCCATATCCGCGCGGAGCGCTCCCGCCTCCCGCCTCCCGCCTTCGCGAAGCCCGCTCCGGTGGGCGTAGGAAGGTCGCGAAGCCCGCTCCGGTGGGCGTAGGAAGGTCGCGAAGCCCGCTTCGGCGGGCGCAGGAAGGTCGGCAAAGGCAGGCCAGACGCTCTCCTGCAAGGCCAGGGGCATCCGGTAACGGGGGATGAGAAACGCCGCGTCGAGAGTATCCCTTGGGACATTCATCGCTTCCGGGCTGACGCTGGGGAGCACGTCCCACTGAATGCAAGCTCGGTCAAGCGGATGGATGCCAAAACCGTCCAGCGGCCATACTGCTGAAAGCACCAACGCCATGGGGTCCGGCGTCGTTACGGCTGAGAATGCCGAGGGCCGAACCGGCATGCTCAGCACATAACCATCACAAAGTTTCGCGTCAGCCCCGTGCCAAGCCGAACACCACCCGTCGTCCCGCCTTCGCCAAGGCGTCTGCGGGCAGGCCGTCGTCTGTCGTCCGCCGTCCCGCGCAACGCGGGATAAATCTGTCGCTTGCCACGCGTCCTGCGTGGTCTGACCCCCCCCCTCCACCGCCCCATCCGCCTGTTCACGCACATCCGGCACGTCTGCGGACAGACTGCACGCAAAGAGGGCCGACATTATGAGTTGTTTAAAAAAAGACTTTTTCATAAGTTCTTGCCAAAAGATGCTATTTATCATGGCAGACCACGATGCTCATTGTCAAGTCCGGAGCGCTAAAATGGCCGCAGCAAGCTGAGGCCCTACGACTGCCTATGTAGGGCGTGACCTTGCGTCACGCCATTGGCTGCCCTATAACACTGGCAGGGGATTGGGAATAATATCGATGACCTGCAGGGCAAGCAATAGCTCGGCCAGTTTTGCCATATTCCGGTTCAGATAATTAAGCAAAACCTGATCCTTGCCTGGTTTCCAGCCGTATTGCCGAAGCTCGGCACGAGCCTCATCCGGAGACCTGCGTTCCACCAAGAGCCGGTAGGCGGCTACAACGCCGCCCGTGCGCTGGGCGCCTGCGGCACAATGCACCAAAACCGGCTTGCCCTCGCGTCGGGCTTGATGTATGACCACAATGGCATTGGCATAATGAGCGATATCCCCCGTCCCGTCGCCGATCAAGGGGAAATTGTAATATTCAATCCCCAGCGCCGTTGCCGCCGCGCGCTCCTTCGGCTGGAACCGGTTACTGGGTTTATTCTCCGTGAGATCAATTAGGACGCGAATTTGATGGTTGGCCAGCGTGGCCTGGGCACGATCCAAGGGAAGCCGCCCGCTTCGATAGATAAGCCCCTGCTCTACCACGCCCCAGTGCTTGGTCGCCAAACGATCTTTGAGCACCAGATCCCAGCTGGTCAAGGCTCCGGCAATGACCGCCAATGCCGCCAGAGCGGAAATGATCAGGCGGCGAGAGTCAGGCCGTCCTTTTGATTGATGGCTGATATTCATGGAATGTTACTGCGCACAAGTAGTCGGAAGACAGAATTCTGACTCCTGAATTCTGTTTGCCATGGCTTTCCTCATTCTAAATTCTGACTCCTGAATTGGCTCCTGAGTAGTTAAGTCAGGTTCACAATTCATTAATAGCCGGAACTTCGCGCTCTTGTGTCCGCCGCGCATGGGCTGAATAATACGGAACGACTTCCCAAACAGCAGGCGCTCGGCATGGATCAGATCGCTCTCGGCCACGACAATGCCTGCCGGGCCGGGGCGTTTGTAAAGAAAATCGGCGCATTCCGTGGCGTTTGTGAACGAGACAACCTTTAGCCGCGAATCCAGGTAAAACATCAGGGCGCCTAAATCGCGTTCGCGCTCGCCAGCCAGGGCGATGCGCACTCCGGCATTCAACTTCTGCCGAACAAGGGCCGCCAAAGGCTCATAGGTCCTCTGGCAATTCACCGATGGCATGAAGATCGCGGCATTCAGCAAACCCAGCACCGCCAGGATCATGGGGGCCGATAGAATCGCATCAACCCGCCTGCCCGACCGGAATACCTTCCAGAGCCGGATCTCGGCGTAACCACCGACCACCAGAGTCAGAAGCGCCAGTCCAAAACAAATGATCGCCGCGCCGGTTCCCGGCGCCCACACGACCGTCATACCGGCCAAAAACGTCAATACATAGCCCAGGGGCACAGCCAGCGCCGCGCCCCCGACCAAGCCGAAAGTCAGACCGACCAAGCGCCGGTCGAGCGCGGAGGTCCAGCCCGCCCGCAACGCTGGAAGCGTAGCGACTGCGGGCAGGCGGGTTGCAACGTCTTCCAGCCAGATTCCGGTCATCAGGAACAGGATGGGAAAGAGCGGCAGGGCATAGCAAGCCGCCTTGGACGAGGACACATGCAGAAGCGCCAGCATGCAAACCAGCACAAATCGGACAAATAAGGCCGGCAGACCGATCACCGGGCTCTTTGGCCGGAACCAGAAAATCAGCGCGGCCATGACCAGCAAGGTCCAGGGTATCAGCCGCACCGGCAGACTGACCAGATAATACAGCACGGACTCTTTGTGGACATAATACGGGTCAAGCGGCAAATTTGGATCATTGAAAGCCAGAAACCGGCCAAACTGATTTTCCCAGAAGACGCTATAGAGAAATGCGCCTCCACCCGCGCGCCATAAAGCCGCGACCCAGGGTGCCAGCACCAGCGCAAACACCACGCTGAAGGCGGCGCCCAGCAAAACGATCAGTTTCCATTCGCGACGATACACCAGGAAGGCGCCCACCGATAACCACACGAAGCCCGGCCCAATGAGGCCCTTGGCATAAAACGTCACGGCTGATGCCGTCAGAAACGCCATCCATCCCATCAGCCGACGGGTGCCGGAGGCATAGGCTTTCCAGAAAAGGTAGAGCGACAACACGACCATGAAAGCCAGGGCCGTATCAGTGAGCACAATGCGGGCATATTCGAAATAGAGCACTGAGGTGGCGCATAGGAAGGCGGCCACAACGCCGGCACGCTCACGGCCCAGGTCGCGGGCCCATAGGCCGATGATCCACAAGGCCCCGAATCCGTACAAGGCCGCCGGCAGACGCACCAATCCCTCGTTCACCCGACCGAACACCTTGCACAACACCACGCCCGTCCAGTGCAGGAGGGGCGGTTTTTCAAGGTAAGACTGGCCATTGAAAACCGGTGTGACCCAGACACCCTCGCGCACCATTTCGCGGATCATAGCGCCTTCGCGCGTATCGTTGCTGGACCATAAGGAATGGTCAAACAGGCCAAAGGCGAAAAACAGCGCCAGCAACAACCACGCCAGAGCGTGTGTGCGGCTTGGTAATATGCGGGTCAACAGACTCATAATGCGGCCACTGTGCCCGACGCTTGTTTACAATTCAAGCCAATAGTTCAGTGCCTGCCACAATGCAAGATTAGTCTTGATTTGTCCATCCGATTCTCTAATTATAACAGCCATGCGGTTAATCCAATGGATAAGGCGCTGCGCGAGACAGGGATCATGACCGATCAAACGTCAGACAACAGTTGCTCCAGCGAAGCGACCCCGGTGATCGAGGGTTTTCGTATCCTCAAAAAGCTGGGACACGGCGCGACATCCTCGGTCTGGCAGGCCGAGCAAGTATCGCTCAACCGGCTGGTGGTTATCAAGGTGCTTTCCGAGCGCCTGGCTCACAAGCCGGAGGACGTGGTATTGTTCAAAGCGGAGGCGCGGACGGCCGCCAATTTCAAGCACCCAGGCATTGTGCAGGTTTATGATTTTGACCAGTCCATAGCCAGTCGGTGTTATTACTTTGTCATGGAATACATCGCCGGCTATTCGGTCGGCGATTGGATCCGCGGGAAGGGCAAGATTGCGGAATCCGATGCTTTGATTGTCGCACACATGGTGGCGGACGCCATGCAATACGCCTGGAATCTTTCGAAAATCGCGCATTGCGATATCAAGCCGGGCAACATCATGGTGGATGGCGACGGCTCAATTAAAGTCGCGGACATGGGACTGGCCCACACCGTCAAGACCATTGCCAGTCAGCCCGGCACTGACACGCTCAAAGCCTTTATTACAGGCACGCCGAATTACATGGCCCCCGAACAGGTGCGGGGCACGGAGGCGATTGATTGTCGCGCGGACATTTATGCGCTGGGCGCCACGCTGTTCCACATGGTCACCGGCCAACTGCCGTTTGGCGACAGCCCGCCCGATATTGTTCTGGAGCGCCAGCTCCATGAAACTTTTAAATCTCCGCAACTGGTTAATCCTGATTTGTCTATCGGCATCACACAGTTGATTGTGAAAATGACGGCCAAAGCGCCCTCGGCGCGGTTCCAGACGTGGGATGAGGTGCTGGCGGAAGTCAGGCGGCTGGATCGGCAGATGCGGCAACAGGTAGCCGCTTCCATCCAGCCAGTGGCGGCGGTCGCGGAAGCGACCACGTCGGCTGAGCGGCCGCCATCGGCCGATTCTAAAAATGACGGCGCCTTGGCGGAGGATGGCCGTGTGTGTCCGTATTGCGGTAAACCCCTTCAACCGCAGGCTTTGTATTGCGAGTTCTGCGGCAAATCAGTGGCCAGCCCGGCAAAAAAGACAGGCACGGATCAGAAACATGTTGTCGTCCGCTCAAAGCCAACTTTGGTCTCCTCCCCGGCTGGCGCCCCGCCGTCTGTTACACGGCCGACGCCCCGTCTGCGTGGCGCATCGCAACACCGGCGGCCATCCTGGGGCGGGTATTTTCGCATATTACTGTCTCTGTGTTTTCTGGCTTTTCTGGGATACTACGCATACCAGAAAATTAAATATGACCATGATGTGATCATTCCGATCAAGGCGGCCATTATTCAATCTGTTCAACCGGTGCTTGAGAAAGGCCTTCTGTTTGCCGAGCAGGGGTTGAAAGGAATCACACAATGGAGCTATAAATTATTATGGTCGCGTTTCTTGACCAGGCCGGCGCCTCCGGCGGAACTGCCGGAAGAGGCAGCACCGGTAAAGGCACCTGAAAAATTATTGATTGTGGAAGAGGAGGAAGAAGAAGAAGAGGCGCCTGAAGAATTGGTGACCGTGGAAGCGAAACCGGAGGAGGCGCCACCCGTCACCAAGCCTGAAATCGCCGAAGCGGCCGCTAAGCCCAAAGTGCCGGAACAGCCGTGGCTATCGGCGTCGGCCAAGGCGGATATTAAAAGTTGCAGCCGGCTCGTGACCGCCGAAATGCGGGCCAACGCTCTTGGAAACGTGAAGCAACATGCATGGGCCAGGGAGGAGCAACAACGCGCCGTTGCGGCCGCCGCGCCGTGGGTGGCGCTGAGCGACGACGCGTTGTGGGATCTTATTCCAAGCCAGAAATTGCCGCGCGACGGTCATACAAACAAAGAAATCGGCTGTCCCAACTGCGGCAAAGATATTGTCCCCTACGGCAACTACCCGTGGGTCATAGACTTCTGGGACAAGCCCTGGAAACTCAGATGCCCCAGCTGTGCCGAGGATTACCCCAAGAACGACTTCTTAGCGTTTTACCGGACGGCGCTGGATAAACAGGGGTTTTTCAGGAAGGAGCTTGGCAACCGTGCGCTTTTGTTCAATGCCGAGCATCCGAATCCCAGGGACCCGCTCCACAAGCTTTACGTGGATGACGGATTAGGGATGGTTGATAAAAACGGCAATCGCCACAACATGATTGCATATTATACGCACTGGGGGCAGTGGGACAACATCATCATTGACTCTCACGGTCACGGCGCCCTCGTGGAGTTGGCGCGGGCTTATACGCTGACCGATGATCCTCTATATGCGCACAAGGCGGCTGTGCTCCTGGACCGTATTGCGGATGTCTATCCGGAGATGGATTACGTGGCCGTGCATGACATGAAGGGCTTTTATGTCGACCCGGCTGCACCCGGAATTACTCTTCGTCAGCCCGGCCGCATACATTATTTAATTGGGGAAACCTTTACCGCCACGGCGCTGGCCGACGCCTACGACCGCATTTTTGACGGCATTCAGGGCGACGAGAAACTGGCGCGGTTCTGCGCGGACAAGGCCCAAAAGCACCGGCTGGGCGATAAGCGCAACATCGCGGCAATCTGCCGGCACATCGAAAAAAACATACTGCGCGAAATATGGATAGGCATCGGGGACGGTCGAATTTCGGGCAACATGGGCATGCATCAGGAAAGTCTGGTGGCGGCGGCCATAGCCCTGGATCGGCCGAAAGAATCGGCGCAATGGCTCGACGATCTTTTTGAACCCGACTTCCCTATGCGGGTGGGCAAATCCAATTCCCAAAAAAAGGCGAAGCGCTTGAGTCAGAGCATCCCGGGGGTGCTGGTTGGGCGTATGAC
Source organism: Verrucomicrobiota bacterium (assembly GCA_043825055.1). Taxonomy (GTDB): domain Bacteria; phylum Verrucomicrobiota; class Kiritimatiellia; order JAAZAB01; family JAAZAB01; genus VSJD01. The sequence continues at coordinate 3,322 of JBDRSI010000063.1, read as the reverse complement.
GCGCGATGGGATCGGCGCAGAATGTGGCGGTTACGGGCTTCTCTGGACCCAGTGTTTTCGCAGGATAGCCGAGATGATGACGGCATATCCCGCGTATACCAATCATAACATGCTGAAGGAATTTCCCACGCTCAAGCAGGGCTTCATGGTAGAGGCGCGCCTGAACTGTTTGGACGCGGCCATGCCTCCAATCGGCGATAGCGGTTCTACAGGCGGCTGGGGACGCGCAGGCGATGTCACGACTTTCGTCCGGGGCTTCCGGCTGTACCGCGACCCGCGCATGGCCGCGCTCGCCTGGCATTTTGCTGAACAAAATAACGCGCTCGGATGGCATTTTACTGAACAAAATGCCGCGCGCTTGCGTTTACCCAGCGACATTTACGAAAAGAACCCGGACAGGCTGGTGCAACAGATTATCGCCGCCGCGGAAGAGGCGGGCCCCTTTAAGTTGCGCTGTGACCATCTGGGCCAATACGGCCAGGCGGTGCTTCAGACCGACGAGCGATCCAACGGCCGGGCCGTTTGGATTCACTACGGTTACGGCCTGGGACATTCGCATTCTGACAGCTTGAACATCGGGCTGTATGCGAAAAACATTGACATGCTACCCGACCTCGGCTACCCGGAATACATGTCAGGGCATTGGCCCAACCAGCTCGGCTGGACAGCGATCACGGCCAGCCACAACACCCTGATATGCAACGACAAAAAAGCGGATAAGCCCGGCGGCAAAATCACGCTCTTTGGCGTGCAACCGCCTTTACGAGTTATCGATGTTTCCGCGCCGAATCCCTATCCGGATGTTGACACTTATCGGCGAACAGTGGCGCTGGTGGATGTTTCGGACGAAGATAGTTATGTGTTCGATGTCTTTCGGGCGCGCGGCGGCAATAACCACCGCCTTTCATACCATGGTCCATCCGCCACCGCAACGGTAACCGGTTTAGAGCTGAAAAAGCAGTTAAAGGGCACGTTCGCCGGCGAGAAAGTGGCCTTTGCGCAATTCTATGACGGCCAAGCCATGGGGGGGTATCAAGGCAGCGGGTTCATGTATCTGTATGACGTGGAACGTTCGACGAAACCCTTCAGCGGCTATTTCACGGTGGACTGGGGGGCAACGGACCGGCGCGGCCGGATCGAGTCAGGTCACGAACCGCATCTGCGGCTGCATGCGCTTAACGAGTGCGATGAAGTGGCCTTGGCGAGCGGCGACCCGCCGCAGAACAAGTACGGCAATCCGCGCCGTCTGCGTTATTTAATCCAGAGCCGGCTTGGCAAGAACGTTAAAAGCCAGTTTGTGACCGTGCTTGAGCCGTATGACCGGACGCCTTTTATCAAACAAGTGCGCTTGCTTAAGGTCAAACATCAGGCGCGCCCCGACTCGGTGGCGGCCGTGGCCGTTGAGTTGGAAAACGGGGCGACCGACGTGTTGATAAGTTGCGCGGAACCGACCCGGGTTAACGTTGAGGGCGGCATTGAATTTGAAGGCCAGATGGGCATGGTCCGGATCGTCCGCGGCGAAGTCAAGTGTATGCGGATGAGCAACGCTGTGTTGCTTAAGTTCAAGAACGTTGAGCTTGTGTCAAAGCTCGGCGCTTACAAAGGCATGGTGACCAAGGTGGATGTAAGCGACCCCATGAACAACTTGATCTTCCTGAATCCGCCCCTGCCGCAAGACGACAAGCTGGTCGGACAAGTCATCCACTTCAAGTCCGCCGTGCCGTATGACACGAGTTGGGACATCGCCACCGTGGGCAACGGTTTCATTTCCATCGGAGACATCACCGTCATAGCGGGATTCAAGTCCTCCAAAAATTACCGCATGGGCTACAAGCTGCAGGTTAACGCCGGTGATAAATATGTCGTCCCAATCCACGCCGGCCTGGACCGCTGAAGCCCCCGCGCGGATGGGATAAGATTAATTTCATGGACATCGGCCGCCTCCAACAGCAATCCGAAACTCGGTGGATCATGCCCCCCACGGGACGCATGCGCGCGCCGGCAATTTTGTATGCCTCGCCGGAGCTGATCCGCGCGATGGACGCCAAGGTGCCGGAACAACTGGGCAATATCGCGACTCTGCCCGGCATCAAAACGGCGGCTTTTGCCATGCCGGACGCGCACTGGGGGTACGGTTTCCCCATCGGCGGCGTAGCCGCCTTCGATGCCGAAGCCGGCGGCGTGGTGTCGGCCGGCGGCGTTGGCTTTGATATTTCCTGCGGCGTGCGCACGATGTTGACCGGCCTGCTGGCCGAGGAAGTGCGCGCATGCCAGCAGAAGCTGGCGGATGCCCTGTTTTATGCCATCCCAGCCGGCGTAGGCAGTACGGGCGCCATCCGGCTCACGCGTTCGCAAACCGACCGGATGCTGGTCGAAGGCGCGCGCTGGGCGGTCCAGTGCGGGTACGGGATGCCGCGCGACCTGGAACGGATCGAGCACCATGGTGAAATGCCCGATGCAGCGCCGGAGCATATTTCCGAACAGGCCCGCAAGCGCCAGCAGGATGAAATGGGCACGTTAGGATCCGGAAATCATTACATGGAAGTGCAGGAGGTGGTCGAAGTGTTCGATCCCGCCACGGCGACAGTGTTCGGCCTGCGCGAAGGCGAAATTGTCGTCAGCATCCATTGTGGCTCACGCGGGCTCGGCCACCAGGTGGCCACGGAATATGCCCGGCTCATGCTGCAAGCGGCCCATACCCACGGCATTCCGATCATCGATCCCGAACTGGCCTGCGCGCCGATTCATTCCCGCGAAGGCAAAGCCTACCTCGGCGCCATGCGCGCGGCCGCTAATTGCGCGCTGGCCAACCGGCAGATCATTTCCAGTTTAGTGCGCAACACTTTCAACCGGGTATTCGGCAAAATGGATTTGCCGTTGTTATACGATGTTTCACACAACATCTGCTCGGAGGAGGATCATCGGATTGGGGACCAGGTGAAACGGTTGTTTGTTCACCGCAAAGGGGCCACGCGCGCCCTGGGCCCCGGCCACAAAAACCTCACGCCGGAGTTTCAAACAACCGGCCAGCCCGTCCTGATCGGCGGCACAATGGGCACGGCGTCCTACGTGCTGGCAGGCATTCACTCTGAAGCATCGGAACGAGTCAACGCCAACGAAACGCTGTCATTCCGGTCGGCCTGCCACGGGGCCGGGCGCCGGATGAGCCGCAGCCAGGCCGCCAAGCAGTGGCAGGGCCGCGATGTGATCAAGCGCCTGGAATTATGCGACATCCTGATCCGCAGCGCCTCCGCGCGCAGTGTCGCCGAAGAAGCGCCGGGGGCTTACAAGGATGTCAGCGAAGTGGTAGAAGTCACCGAAC
>JBDRSI010000062.1:0-5127 GCA_043825055.1 Verrucomicrobiota bacterium | reverse complement strand
GAATGTCCGCGCCGATGCTTTTTGGCTTCTGGCCGCCGCCCATTTTTCAACATCCGCCTTGGTAATACGGCGCACCACCATTGCGCCAAAGAACTTGCCGAGCGATTTCAAGATTTGGGATTGCCGCAGAAACGACGACGGCTTCATTGAGCCAATGACAGCCTGTAACCATTGCTCCCTCAGCCCATTAAAAGTTATCTTCGCGCATTCTTCCCTGCTCAGACGCGAAGCCTTCTCCTGTAAATCCGAGAGGCGGCGACGGGCAAGCGCGCAATCAACCGTTTTCAAAGACCGCTTGATTTGCTTGCCAGACCGCTTTAGAATAGCATAGTATCTTTTTGATTTTACGGAGCGATAGAGACAATGGCCGACTCTTTCAAGAACCTGATTGCTTGTAACTGTTTGAATAGTTTTCATGCCCCTCATTATAGGGTTACTACTCAGGGTTACAAGTAAAAAATATCGAATAAATACTGTTTTTGTAAAGCCATAATATTAAATAACTTATCTCATCCGGGCCCGTAGCTCAGTTGGTCAGAGCGGAGGACTCATAATCCTTTGGTCGTAGGTTCAAGTCCTACCGGGCCCACCCCTTTTCACCACTGATTTCACTTGCCGGAAGCGCATTTCAGCCAATAATATCAAGCATGATATGAAGGTCGCCCGTTTTCCCGCCTTGCTGTAAACGGCGCTTGCGCGTTTTTACAGCATCTCCAGTGAACGGACCGGCATCCGTTTTTACTCATCGGGCTACGACGTGACACGAGTGACCGGCCTGTCGTCGCGCACCCTTCATTCGCCAATTTTAGTCAAAAGCGCACTCAACCTCGCGTGAAGGCACATGCCCCGACCAATAAAAAACGCTTTTCGCTTCCGTGCTTGACACTCCGCGCCTCTTTAACCCACCATCACCGCCACGAAGACGTTTCATTTCAGTTTAAATTCGGAACAAAAGGAACCTAATGATTAAAATTGCCGCATTTCAAACCGACGCCACCCCGCCATTAGGATCGCCGCTATGCATTGGATTGGTCAAGCCGGCGAAAAAAATAGCTGCTCCCTTGTCGGCCCGCGGCCTGGTCATCTTGGGCAACGAAGCTCCGGTCATCATCTGTACTGTTGACTGGGTTGAAATCGGGAATGGCGGCCATGATTTCTGGCGGAAAGTTCTGGCCGAAGCGGCCGGCACAACTGTAGAGCGGGTTGCTATTCATACGCACCATCCACACGATACGCCCAGTTATTGCTTTTCCAGTGAAGAACTTGCTGACCTGAAATCCTTCGCCGGGACAATGGAAAACACGTCTTTTGCGGAGAACGTTGCCCGGGCCACCGCCGAGACGCTGCATTCTGCGCTTGTATCCGCAAAACCCGTTACCCATTACGGCTATGGCAAAGCGAAAGTATCCCAGGTGGCATCCAACCGCCGCATTCTTGGCAATGATGGACGCGTTGCACATTGGCGCGGAAGCGCATGTAAAGACAAGACCATTCGAGACATGCCGGAAGGCCTTATTGATCCCTGGCTTCAGAATCTGAGTTTCTGGAACGGCGAAGAACCGATCGCCTCCCTGACTTATTACGCCACTCATCCGCAGAGTTTTTACGGCGACGGCGCAGTAAATCCTGATTTTGTCGGTCTCGCGCGTTCAATCCGGGAATCAACACTGCCGGATGTTGCTCATTTGCATTTCGACGGCTGTGGTGGAAATATCGCGGCCGGAAAATATAACGACCGCTCGCCGAAAAACCGACTGATTCTAGCTCAACGTTTGCTCAAAGGCATGGAATCGGCATGGTCAAAAACCAAAAAATATCCTCTCAAGGACAGTGAGTTTTGCTGGCGGGTTAAACCCGTGGCCCTGCCGGTGAGCGAGTCAATTCTCAAGCAAACGGAAGATGATCTGTTGAAAACCATCAACAACGCCGATGAAGACACTAACAATAAGATTTTTGCAGCTCTTGAGCTGATTTGGAAACGTCGCCGACAATCCGGTTATCTGATTGACTTGTCCTGCCTGCGGCTGGGAAAGGCAAGTGTCTTGCATCTGCCGGGAGAAATGCTGATTGAGTACCAGCTTGCCGCCCGGCAAATGCGCCCGTCTGCTCCTGTTCTCGTGGCGGCTTATGGTGATTGCGGGCCCGGCTACGTTGGAATAAAAAAATCTTATTCTGAGGGCGGATATGAAACATCGCGAATTGCTTCCCACGTTGCGCCTGAAGCCGAAGATGTTATTATGAAAACAATGCGGGAACTTCTGCTCTGATCGCCCTTTGAATTACAGGAGCCATCTCCATCCCGGCATGTTTTGAACCATGCCGAATTTACCATTGATAAAACGTCCGTTGCACGCTCAAATCGGCCGCCAACGAACGCTTCCGCCTGAATCAGGACAATGAAAGGAACAGGCATGACCAAAAACAAGGCCTTGCTGGCATGGGTGAATGAAATCGCGGCCTTGTGCGCGCCCGATCGCGTCCATTGGTGCGACGGCTCACAGGCGGAATACGATCGCCTGTGCGGCGAAATGGTCAAAGCGGGCACATTCGTCAAGCTCAATGCGCAAAAACGGCCGAACAGTTATTTGTGCCGTTCCAATCCTGCCGACGTGGCGCGCTCGGAAGACCGTACGTTCATCTGCTCCCGCCAGCAGGCGGATGCCGGCCCCACCAACAACTGGCGCGCGCCGGCCGAAATGAAGGCCACGCTCACGGACGTTTTCCGGGGGTGCATGCAGGGGCGGACGCTTTACGTAATCCCGTTCAGCATGGGACCATTAGGTTCGGCCATCGCCCATATCGGCATCGAAATCACGGATTCCCCTTACGTCGTCGGCAACATGCGCATCATGACGCGCATGGGGCAAGCCGTGCTCGACGTGCTGGAAAATGGAAAATTCGTGCGCTGCCTGCACTCGGTGGGCGCGCCATTGAAAAGCGGCGAGCAGGATGTACCCTGGCCCTGCAATGCCACCAATAAATACATCGTGCACTTCCCCGAGGAACGCGCCATCTGGTCATTCGGCAGTGGCTACGGCGGCAACGCGCTCCTGGGCAAGAAATGTTTTGCGCTCCGGATCGCATCGGCCATGGCGCGGGACGAAGGCTGGCTGGCCGAGCACATGCTCATCCTGGGTTTGACCCCGCCGGCGGGGCCCACGCTTTATGTTGCGGCGGCCTTCCCCAGCGCCTGCGGCAAGACCAACCTGGCCATGATGAACCCGGCCCTGCCCGGCTGGAAAATCCGGTGCGTGGGCGACGATATCGCCTGGATGAAATTCGGGGCCGACGGCCGGCTTTACGCGATCAATCCCGAGGCAGGTTGTTTCGGCGTGGCGCCGGGCACATCCATGCAATCCAATCCGAACGCCCTTTTGATGTTGAACCAGAACAGCATCTTCACCAACGTAGCCATGACACCCGAGGGCGACGTCTGGTGGGAAGATATGACCAGGGAAACACCGGCAACACTGACGGACTGGCAGGGCGGCGAATGGACGAGCGGGTGTGGCCGCAAAGCATCGCATCCCAACGCCCGCTTTACGGCGCCCTTGGCCCAGTGTCCGGTGGTGGACCCCGCCTGGGAAGATCCCAAGGGCGTGCCGATTGCCGCTATTTTGTTTGGCGGACGCCGGCCGACCACAAGTCCGCTCGTGTGCGAGGCTTTTTCCTGGCAGCACGGCACGTTTCTGGGCGCCATTCAGTCTTCGGAAACCACCGCGGCCGCCGCCGGCGCGGTGGGCGTGGTGCGTCGCGATCCAATGGCAATGCTCCCCTTCTGCGGCTACAACATGGGTGATTACCTGGCGCATTGGCTGAAGCTCGGCAAGCAAGCGCATCCTGCCAACTTGCCGCGCATCTTTTACGTGAACTGGTTCCGCAAGTCGCCGCAAGGCAAATGGCTCTGGAGCGGCTACGGCGAAAATAGTCGCGTTCTGAAATGGATTTATGAACGGGTAACCGGCAAGGGCCAAGCCGTGGAAACACCGATCGGGCTTATGCCGAGCGTGACCGCGCTGGATACCAAGGGACTGAACGTCAGCACCCAGGATTTGGCGGAACTCCTGCGCGTGGACGTGGCCGGCTGGCTCAAGGAACTGCCCGGTATCCGGGAGCATTTTCAAAAACTGGGCGCTCGCCTGCCGCAGGCGCTCATGGACGAGTTGGCCGCGCTGGACCAGCGATTGCTGGACCAGCGCCTGCAGAAGGCCAAGGTGTAAGATTTGATAGCAGGCGGCAGGCATTGTCATGGAATAATTTTTGTTGGCGATCGGCGGGCAGATTCAGCGCCTTGACACGCTTGATTTCATCCGCCTGGCCGGCCCAGGGCGAATCGGTGCCGAACAGGATGCAATCGGACGGGTGCGCCATGAGCAGGCGGCGGGCCAATTCAGCGCCGCAATAGGGAATTGCAAACGACGTTTCCAACAACACCGGCTTGCCGATCAGCCAGCGTTCGACTTCATCCCAGTTTTCCCAGGCGCCCATGTGCGTGGCAACGAACTTGAGTCCGGGAAATTTAGTAATAACCTTCCAGATACGTTTTGGATCCGCGCGGCGCTCGCGCGGAAAGGCGACATCGAATCCCGTATGGCAGAACACCATCAGGCCGCATTCCCGCATGCATTCGTAAATCGGCTCCATGCGCGGCTCGTCGAGATAGAACTCCTGATAATACGGATGGATCTTGATGCCCAAAAAACCCTCGGCATGGATCATGCGGATATGCTCCCGCGCCTTGGGATCAGCGGGATGAATGGAAGGAAACAGAACGAGCCGGTCCGACCGGACCTTCTTGGACCAGTCCAGGATTTTCTGGAACTGCGCCGGCTTGGTGGCAATGGAACAGACAACCGACCGCTCAATACCGGCCTGATCCATGGATCGCAGGAGCGATGCAACCTTGCCGTCGAGAAACGCCGGCACGCCGGCCGCCCTGGCAATTAGCGGGACCGCCCGTGCCGCCAGATTGTCCGGAAAGGCATGCGTATGGAAGTCAATGAAAGGCATGGTTAATGGAAAATGGTTGATGGTTCATGGGTGATGGACAATGGTTAATGAAAAAGGAAACAATGTGGAACTGACTATGTTATTCTCATTTACCATTTACGTTTTTTGATTTATTGG
>JBDRSI010000061.1:0-10920 GCA_043825055.1 Verrucomicrobiota bacterium | reverse complement strand
CAGGCAACCACGGGCGCAACAAGTTTCCAGGAACTGCCCGCGGCGGCACGCTCTTACATCAATAAGATCGAGCGTTGGCTGGATTTGCCCGTGGTCATGATTTCAAACGGCCAGGACCGCAAGCAGTTGATCACGCGAAGGAAAGTGTTCTGAAGAAAGACTGCAGGCTGTTGACTGTGGGCTGAAAACTTAAATAGCTAAGGAGGAGTAAAACCATGTGTGGCATTGTCGGCTACGTCGGTCGGCGGAATGCAACGGGCGTGATTGTTTCCGGACTCCAGCGCCTGGAATATCGAGGCTATGATTCGGCCGGGATGGCCCTGTATTCATCACGTCGCAAGGCCCTTGTGCGCGTGCGCTCGGTCGGCAAGATCGCCGCGCTGGTCAGCCGGATCGAAACGGATGTCCCCGACCAGGCCAGCCTCGATTACACCCTGGGCATCGGACACACGCGCTGGGCAACGCACGGGGCGCCGACGGAAGCCAACGCGCATCCGCATTTCAGCCGCAACGGCGAATTTGCGGTGGCCCATAACGGGATCATCGAAAACTACGTGGCGTTGAAAGAGCGCCTGATCCGAAAAGGCTGCGTTTTTACCAGCGAAACGGACACGGAAGTCCTGGCACACCTTATTGAGGAATGTTACGAGGGGGATTTACATCGCGCCGTGACCGCCGCCCTGGAACAGGTGGAGGGCACCTATGGAATTGCCGTCATCAGCAGTCGGCACCCCGGCCTGATCGTGGCGGCGCGCAAAGGCAGTCCCATTGCCATCGGGGTGGGCAGCGGTGAAACCATTGTGGCCTCGGACATTAGCGCCATCATCAACTACACAAAGCAAGTCGTGTTTCTAAACGATGAGGATATCGCCACCATCACGGCCGAAGGGCTCGATATCTCCTCGCTTAAAAACGTGCCCGTCAGTCGGGAACTGACGCACATTGACTGGAGCATTGGCCAAATCGAGAAGGGCGGCTTTGAGCATTTCATGCTCAAGGAGATCCACGAGCAACCCCAGGCCCTGGCCAATGCCATCCGCGGGCGACTCCTCGAAAAGGACGGCACCACGCGCTTGAGCGGCATCCGCATGACGAGCGCGGAAATCGCGCGGATCCGCCACATCACCATCGCGGCCTGCGGAACCTCCTATTACGCAGGCATGGTGGGCAAGTATTTTTTTGAGGATTTGGCCAACCTTTCCACTGATATTGAACAGGCCGCTGAATTCCGCTACCGGAATCCGATCATCGAACGCGACACGCTCCTGCTGGCCATCAGCCAGTCGGGCGAAACGGCCGACACCATTGAAGCCGTCCGCGAAGGCATGCGCAAGGGCGCCACGGTGCTCGGTATCTGCAACGTGGTCGGCTCGACCATCGCGCGGGAAACGGAGCGCGGCGTGTACCTGCACGCGGGACCGGAAATCGGCGTGGCATCCACCAAAGCGTTCAGCGCGCAGGTGGCGGTGCTGGCCATGCTGGCAATCGTCTTCGGCCGGGCACGGCGCCTGTCCGGCAGTGCGGGGCGCGACCTGGTACGCGAGCTCCTGCGTGCGCCGGAGATCGCCGCGGCGGCGCTTGAGCAGGAGCCGGCGATCAAGGTCATCGCCGAAAAATACGCCCGCGCCGAACACATGTTTTACCTTGGCCGGGGCTATATGTATCCCGCGGCGCTGGAAGGGGCCTTGAAGCTCAAGGAGATTTCCTATATCCACGCCGAAGGCTACCACGCGGCCGAACTGAAACACGGGCCAATCGCCCTGCTGGACGAGCATGTACCGGTGGTGGTGGCCGTGCCCGACCTTCACGGCAAGAGCAAGACGATCAGCAACATGCAGGAATGCCGCGCGCGCTCTTCTCCCGTGATTGCCATCGCCACGGCAGGCGACGATGAAGTCAACCGCTACGGCAACGACATCATTCGCATCCCGCGCTGCCTGGATTTTCTGGCGCCGATCCCGGTAGTGATCGTCGAGCAGTTACTGGCCTATCACATTGCCAAATGCCGGGGCTGTCCCATCGACCAGCCTCGCAACCTGGCCAAATCGGTAACGGTCGAATGAAGAAGAAAGGCGGAATGCAGAGTGTTTCCTCCGTCGCCACGGATATGGTGGACAAGTCGCCCAGGAAAGTGTCATTGTTCGAAATAAAAACGCTCTGAAGAAGGAAGACCATGTTGACCCGCCGCTTGACTGTCTTACTCGTGCTGGTTGGCCTCAGCTTCCCTATTATGACCCACGCTGCGCCGCCGACGGTGATTGCGGTCAAGACCGACACACCGCCGACCCTCGACGGCAAGCTGGACGATCCTGTCTGGCAGCAGGGCGCGTGGTCCACCAACTTCACCATGCTGGGGGAGGGCAAGAAGCCGGCTACCGCGCAGACGCGCTTCAAGGTAGCCTTCAATGATCAGAACCTCTACTTTGCGGTCGAGTGCTTCGAGCCGGAGATGAGCAAGTTAGTGGCGCGGGAGACCACCCGCGATGGCCTCGTTTTCTACGATGATGTGGTGGAGATCATGGTAGCGCCGCGCAGCACGCGGTTGGAGTACTACCACTTTATCGTCAATCCGCTGGGGACGCTGTATGACGCCGAGCGGCGGCAGGGCGGCAATGTCCACACCGTGGAATGGAACTGCAACTGGCAGGCGAAGATCGGGAAGACCGAAAGCTCCTGGATCGTGGAGGCGGCCATCCCCTTCGTGGAACTGGGGCTGAATGGGTCGTCGAAGGGTGACTGGACGCTCAACGTCGCCCGCGAACGACAGGCGGGCACGCAGGAGCTGTCGAGCTGCACCGAGGGCCGCGGCGGTTTTCATCAGCCCAACCTCTACGCCACCCTCAAACTGCCGGGCGCGGACCTGGGGCGGTACATGTGGACCCTCAGCCCGCCTTATGAGGTCGCTATCAGGATGGAGAAGGGGAAGCTGACCTATAACGCCAAGGTCCACCTTACCGATGAAACCGGGCACTTCTGGTTCGTGCAACTGCGGCCGGAGTTGATCAACGCGAAGCAACAATCGTCCGGGAAGGCGGTGTCAGCCGGATTCGATGCTGGGCAGAGTCGAGAGATCCCCTTCAGCGTCCGGGTGCGCGAGCCGGGGCCGCAGACGCTAAGGCTGCGACTGATGGACCGCCGCAATCCGAAGATGACGCTTTACCTCAAGTCACTGCAGGTGAATATTTCGTACACGCCCCTGGCGATAGACATTACCCAGCCCTGCTATCGGGACTCCATCTATGCGACGCATAAACTGGCGCAGGTGGAGTTCACCGTGACCTCGGACCTGAGCGCGGAGGAGTTGGCCGAGAAGCGCCTCACGGCCGGGCTATACCTCCAGGATAAGGAAGGGAAGCTGGAGGCCAAGCCGGTCTTTGAGGCGATGCCGGTGAAGGCGGCGCCGCAGGTGAAGATGACACTGCCGGCGGGGGAACTCAAGGTGGCGGACTATCAGTTGGTGGTGGCGCTGGTTAATCGGGCAGGGAAGGCGGTCCACACGGCGCAGAAGCGCCTGCGGAAACTGCCGCCGGCTCCCGGTGGACATGAGTGGCGGATTGATGAGAACAATGTGCTCCTGCATAATGGACAGCCGTTCCTCCCGTTCGGATGGTACTGTCAGCCGCCTAACGAGATCAATGCCGCCGACAGCTATACCGCCCTCCAATCCTACAGCCAAGAGTGGTTTCCCAATGACAAGGTCCGCGCCTGGCTGGACGAGGTGGCGGCCAAGGGCCTCTTCGCCGTCTTCTATCCGTACACCTTGCAGGGGTGCTGGAACCGCGATGAGTCGCTGAAGCGGCCGCTCAATGAGCAGGAACGGGCCGGCCTGCAGCAGCGTGTCACGGCCCTCAGCGATCACCCGGCCGTGCTCGCCTGGTACATGGCCGATGAGCCGGAGTTGACGCCGGTCCTGCCTCAGCGCTCGCAAGAGCTCTACGAGACTGTCCGCGACATCGATCCCTATCACCCGTGCATCATGCTCAACGACACGATGGCGGGCATTGCCACCTACGAGCGCGGCGGAGACATCTTGATGCCCGATCCCTATCCCTGCTTCATGAAGGGCGGCCTGGCCGCCTCGCCCATCGAGCGCGTCAGTCAGTTTATGGACAAGATCAAGGAGGCGACCGGCGGGCGCAAGCCGGCTTGGATCACCCCGCAAGCCTTCAACTATGGCGACGTCAACAAAGCCGGTCAACGCGCACCTAACTTCACTGAGCTACGGAATCAGAACTATCAGGCCGTCGCCCATGGCGCTAAGGGCTTCCTTTGGTACATATACACTGATTCTCGCAACTACCCCGACTTAGTGTATGGGATGCCTTTCCTGGCTCGCGAGATGCGGGACCTGAAGGACGCCGTGCTGGCGCCCGATGTGGCCGACGCGGTGGCGGTCAAGGCCCCCGAATCGGAGCATATCCACAAAGCAGTGCGGCGCGTGGGCGGGGACCTCTACCTCTTCGCGGTCAACACCGCCACGGAGCCGCAAGAGGTGCTGTTCACGCTCAAGGGCGCGCCCTCGGCATTCCATGTGGTCTCGGAAGGGCGGAAAATCAACCTGACCGATGGTAGCTTCACCGACAAGTTCGCCACCTACGCCACTCACATCTACTGCACGAAGGAGAGCCTGGCCGGGCGTGAGCAGATCGCAGAGGTGGAGGCGCAGATTGACAAGGCCAATGCCGCAAGGAAGAAGCCCGGCAATCTGGCCTTCGAGGATAGCGGCGTGCGGGTAACGGCCTCCAGCGCTGGTGGTTACGGAAGCTACTTCGAACGAGTGGTGGACGGCGTCACCACCCACATGGGCTGGACGGCGAAGGACAAGAACAAGGTGGGCGACTGGCTGCAACTCGCCTGGCCCGGCGAGGTCGAAATTGCCCGGGTGGTGTTCTTCACAACCAGCATTGAGGCGGCGGATATACAGGTTCCAGGCGAGAAAGAGGGGGAGTGGAAGACGGTGTGCCAGACTGCGCCGGGCGCGCAATCGCTGACGGCGACTTTTGCGCCGGTCAAGACGAAGGCCTTGCGGATATTGGCGACCAAATTGCAGGCGGGCAAGGAGTACAGCGCCATCCAGGAGGTGGAGGCGTATGCAAAGTAGACTGGGATTGCGGCATGTCGTGGGGTTCCGTCGTTCACGACGCGGCACCCCATGGATAGCGTTCGTGTTGCTGGCCTGGTCGCTGTGTAGCGTTGCTCGGGCCGCGCCGCCGCCGCTGGCTTACTGGCCCATGGAAGAGATCACGGAAGGCGTAGTCGCGGATGTGTCGGGCAATGGTCATGACGCGACCGCTCATGGCAAGGATAATAACTTGCCCGCTGTCGCGCCGGGGATAATCGACCAGGGCCTGCGCTTCACGGCGGCGGACCAGCAGTACCTAGAAGTGAAGAAAATCGAGGACCTCGCCGCGCCGGCGGCGTTCACCGTGATGGCCTGGATCAAGCCGATGTCGCCACATACCGCCTATGAGATCATCGGGAACAAGTGGGACAGCGGGGAGGGGGAGGGCTGGCGCTTCCGCCACTCCTGGAAAAGGGCCGCCTTCCAGTTTGGCACTACCGGGAAGAAGGAGCACATTCTCGCCACCCCTGCATGGTCCGTGCCGCAAGGCTTCTGGAGCCATGTTGCCGCGACCTATGACGGAAAGACCCTCCGACTCCATGTGGACTGCAACCTCCTGGCGGAGAAGGAAATCGTCGAGCAGATCATGCCGTCGCCGCGTCCGCTCATCATCGGCAACTACATCGGGCGCAAGGACGCCTATGCCTTCGACGGGATGATGGATGAGGTGAAGGTGTTCGGAACGGTGTTGAGTGAGGAGGAAATATTCGCGGAGGCGACGAGGGGGATGAGGTGAACGGCCATGACGGAGTTATCATGGCGGCAGGCAAATGCGCCATGCAGGTTATCAAGGCCACAAGGTTCTGACCGACAGGGGATTTAAGCGGCAGAAATCAAGGTCAAAATTCTACATTCTGCATTCTGCATTCTGCATTCCACAATCGGCCAGGACGAGTGCAGCCATGGCTTCCACAATCGGCACGGCACGCGGCAGAACGCAGGGATCATGCCGCCCCTGGACCCGAAGCTTGACCGGCCGGCCTTCATAATCAACGGTGTCCTGTTCCCGAGCGATCGTCGCTGTCGGCTTGAACGCCACCCGGAAGACAATGGGTTCGCCGTTGCTGATGCCGCCCTGGATGCCGCCGCTGCGGTTAGTGCACGTTCCCAAGTGGCCTTCCTTAAGCACAAACATATCGTTTTGTTCCGACCCGCGCCCACGCGCGCCGGCAAACCCGGCGCCGATCTCAAATCCTTTGGCGGCGGGAATGGATAGCATGGCTCGGGCTAAAAGCGCGTTGAGCTTGTCGAACACCGGCTCGCCCCAGCCGGGAGGCACATTGCGGCAGACGCAGGCGATGATGCCGCCCACCGAATCCCCGTCTTTTTTGGCGGTTTCAATTAACGCTGTCATCTCCCGGGCAGAGGGCGCATGCGGACAGCGCACGGCAGCGGCATCCACCTGGTCGCGTGTCATCATTTCTCCAGTCAGGTCCGGAGCTTCCCGTTCGCCCACGGCACTGACCCAGGCCACAATCTGCACGCCGTATTTCACCGTCAGAAATTTTTCAGCCACGGCACCGGCCGCCACGCGACCGACAGTTTCACGCGCGCTGGAGCGACCCCCGCCACTCGCGGCCGTCAGACCGTATTTTAGACGATAGGTTAAATCCGCGTGCGATGGACGGGGGATCGTCTGGATGGCCTGGTAATCCGCGGAACGGCTGTCGGTATTGTCCACCACCAGCGCAATGGGGGAACCCAGCGTCAGGCCCTGGTCCACGCCCGACAGGATGCGGACCTGGTCACGCTCGCCGCGGGAGGTTGTCAGCCCGCCTTGCCCGGGCCGGCGCCGGTCCAACTGGGGTTGGATATCGGAGGCACTCAGGGGCAGACGGGACGGACAACCGTCAACAATGGCGCCCACCACCGAACCGTGCGACTCACCAAACGTAGTTGCCTGGAATCGTGTACCAATCGTGTTGGACATGGAAAAGTCCCTCCTGAAGTCAAAGATTATTAAAACTCCGCCCAAAACACAAATACAAAACATGGCATGGTTCAATGGTTCACGGTTAGGAGGTTCACGGTTAATAAATTTGCCGGAAAAATCGACAACCGTTGAACAGTGAACCGCTGAACCTTGAACCTGCCCAAATGTTTCTATGCAGACCAACCACGGCATGCTACATTACAAAGCAAGTCCGCGAGCAATATATGGAGTCGGAATGGACTATACTGAAGTTCCATTAGACGAAAATAATGACATGCGGTTAAACGCCAATCCCATAAAACCGGCGCAGATCCTGTGCCTGGCCAAGGGATTTTCACGTATTTTCTGGGGTGTGTTTCTCATGGTCGGCCTGTTTATGAGCCAGGCCGGACTGGAAGTTTTTCATGGTATTCGTATCCCCGCCTACGTGTTGGGAGCGGGACTCATTGGATGGGGGTTGTGGCTATTGCAGTCGGCCGGCCCCGCAAGACGGAGCTGGCAGAGGCGTACCCGGATGGCCCTGGGGCTGGCGGTTTTGATTATATATTTTGCCCCGTTTATCGCCTGGTGGCAAGCCATGCCCTATGAGAATTTATTTCTGGTCAATGTCCTTGGCCTGCTCCTGACCGGCATGGGAATCCTCTTGCTGGTCAATCTGCTGGCCGCCGAAACGTTCGGCCTGTTTGAGGAGCGGGGAGGCCGGGTTGAGTCCCAGGTCTTTGCGTTTGGCGTCGTTATCCTGATGATCGCTCCTTTTTTGATTGGTCTGTTGTTTGCGCTGGTGGCGTCCATGCGTTATAATGCTCTGTTTGCCGAGGAAATCTGGCTGACGATTAACCGTATCCCCATCTGGCTTTACGTGGCAACCACCTTGCCGTGTTCCCTGACCATGGTGGCTTCGTGGAAAGCCAAGGCCATCTGCTATCAGCGTCTGTGGAACAGCGGGACAAAGACGGCCTGCCCGCCATAGTACTTGGACGGCGGCGGGACCCTCCTACGCCTGCCTACGCCGGAGCGGCTTCGCGCAGGCAGGCCCGAGCGCTACGGAAGGCAGGCGACGGACAGAGAGCGGGAAACGGAAGAAGCAAACATCGAACATCCAACATCGAATGGAAGAGCGGAGGGCAGGCATGAGAACCATTCTCCTCCAGGCATGGACCCTTGCGATCAATACGGTGCTGGACATTATCCGGCAACCGGTGATCTTGCTATTGACCACTACCTGTGTTGTCCTGATCGGGCTATTGCCCTCGACCGCGGTGTTTGCCTTCGGGGAAGAGGTGCGGCTGGTTCGCGATGGGGCCCTGGCACTGCATCTGGTCTTTGGCTTGCTGGTGGCCGGCGCCGCGGCCGCGGCCACGATTTACACCGAAATCAAGCGGGGTACCGCCGCCACGGTCCTGTGCAAACCGGTTTCCCGCAACCTGTATTTTATATCCACTTATATAGGCGTGCTGATGGTCCTCCTGCTGTTCTGCGCCACCGCCCT
Source organism: Verrucomicrobiota bacterium (assembly GCA_043825055.1). Lineage (GTDB taxonomy): Bacteria > Verrucomicrobiota > Kiritimatiellia > JAAZAB01 > JAAZAB01 > VSJD01. Next base: position 2,376 of record JBDRSI010000061.1, on the reverse strand, counting down.
GCTATCCGGATTGCTGAGCGTGCGCATGGTCCTGCCGGGCATGCAAACAGACGGGCGGATCGGGGCGCTATTTCTGGCGGCCGTGCTTGTCGCATTCGGCTACGCAACAACATCCAATTTCATGTTTCGGCGCCAGTTCGTCTCGCAAGCGTTTATCGGACTTTTGCCGTGCCTGGCGGCGGCATTCGTCACGGCAGCCTGGTTGGCCCCCAACGGTCACGTGGTTCGATTCGGCAGTCTGATGGCGTGGCGGATGGTTCCGGCCGGCATCCTGGTCAGCCTGGCCGTTATGGTTTTGGCAGCGTTGGCCGTCAGCCTCTCCACACGACTGCCGCCGGTCCTCAGCACATCGGCCTGCGCGGCTTTGTTTTTCCTGGGCTTGGTGTCGGATTATTTGTTCCGCACTGCCGCCGCGACCTCCTGGTGGGCCAATTTGAGCTACCGACTATTGCCGAACTGGCAGGATTTCTGGATCGTGGATGCGCTTGCCGGCGGCGGTAATATCCCGTGGGGCTACGTGGTCGCAACCGCCGGCTATGCGGGGCTATATAGCGCCGCAGTGCTTAGCTTGGGCTTGCTGTCGTTCCACCGCGTGGAAATATTATAACTACAGAATCGCTTGCAAAAGTTCGCTTTTGCAAGCAGAATACAGAAGTCAGGATTCTCGCCTGGGCGAAGCGCTCCGGCGGAGCCTGGCAGAATTATTTGCGCTCGACAACGTGATTGTTGTCAAAAATTTGCATTTATTCTTCCCGACTCTCAAAGAGGTCGGGATGTCTCCTGAATCCTGAATTCCGGCAAAACGTTAGTTTTGCAATTGATTCTCATGAACACCTCAATATGCTCCGGCATATCGCGGCGGAAGTTTTTGGGTTGCCTGGGAGCGGGTGCGGCCGGCTGTGTTTTGGCGGACACACTGGCCGGCGTGGCGCCAGGCGGGTCAGAATTGCACAAAGCCTCGTTTTACGAACCGCTGGCCGGCGGCAAGGTGCGCTGCAAACTGTGTCCGCGTGGGTGCGTGGTCGGCGATAAACAACGCGGCTATTGCCGCGTGCGCGAGAACCGCGGCGGACGCTTCTATTCGCTGGTCTATGGCCGACCCTGCGCCATCCACATGGACCCGATCGAAAAGAAGCCGTTCTTTCACGTATATCCGGGCAGCCAGGCGTTTTCCATCGCCACGGTGGGATGTAACATGGCCTGCAAGTTCTGCCAGAACTGGGACATTTCACAGGCGAGCCCGGAGGACGTGAACCCTTCCTACCAGTCGCCGGAAGAAATCGCCGCCGCCGCCAGGAGGTCGAGCGCCCGCACGATTGCCTATACTTATACCGAACCGGTTGTCTTTGCGGAATACGTGCATGATTGCGCCGCCGCAGGAAGGAAAGCCGGTATTGAAAGCGTGATGGTCAGCAACGGGTTCATCACCAACGAAGCGTTGAAATCGCTCCTGCCGGTTATCAAGGCCGTCAAAATTGATCTTAAAAGTTTTACGCAGTCATTTTATGCCGATATTTGCGAGGGCCAATTACAGCCGGTCCTCGACACTCTGAAGCGTCTCTCCGACTCCGGCGTGTGGTATGAAATCGTCGTGCTGCTCATTCCGACCCTGAACGACAGTTCCGAAGAGATCAAGCGCATGGCGGCCTGGATTGTGAAGGACTTGAGTCCGGACGTGCCGCTCCATTTCTCCCGCTATAATCCGATGTTCAAAATGAAAAACATCCCCCCCACCCCGCCAGACACCCTGCGGCGCGCGCGACAGATTGCGCTGGCCGAAGGATGCCGCTTTGTCTATATCGGCAACGTGCCCGGCGAGGAAGCCCAGAACACCGTCTGCCCGCACTGTCAAGCCATGCTCATTCGCCGCTACGCATATCGCATCCTGGAAAACAATATCGTCAAGGGCGCCTGCAAGGCCTGCGGCAAGACGATTCCAGGTGTGTGGAGCTGACGGACGACGGACGACAGATGACAGACGACGGACCAGAGAAGAAGGACGGACGGCAAGGACGATGGAGGGCAGGCGACGGACTACGCGGGACGCGTGTCGATCATCGGTCGTATATTTCCCGCCGGTGCCCGATCCTGAGAACAAGGACGTCTTGACCAAGGATGGCGAAGATGACCCGGTAGTCGCCGACCCGGAGTTTTCTGAGTCCGGCGAACTGTCCCTTGAGAACGGGATACTGGTTGGCGCGGGCTGCAAGATCCTTCTCGATCCTGTCGAGAATCCGCCGTGCCTCGGCCTTCCCCAAGTTGCCGATGTCCTTGCCGACGCTTTTCTTGTAGGTGATGTTATACGCCAATGGACTTCCTCAGTTCATGGCTGGAGACGACGGTGTCTTTCTGATCGCGCAGCCGATCCAGTGCAAT
>JBDRSI010000060.1:0-2285 GCA_043825055.1 Verrucomicrobiota bacterium | reverse complement strand
AAACCGACGCCACCGCGCCGCTTGGATTGCCCTTGTGCAACGGCTCGAAAAGTGAAGCACCCCGTGGCAAGCCACGGGGCATCTTTGCGGAACTCCGCCGAAGCCATAAGAACGAACCCGCCGTCGCTAAAGCTATGGCGGGTCGCCTTGCCATTCACCCCCGCGGCAAACCGCGGGGCACTCTGGCGAAGGCGAGTAGGGCCTGGTCATAGTTGCAATCTTTGTTTATGCCCCGTGTACGGCGGTCGCCAGTTTGCGCACCAGCACGGCCAGCCGGCCTTTGCGGGCGGCCTCCACCAGCGCACTGCCGACTACGACGGCATCGGCATGCCGGGCCGTTGCGCGCGCCTGGGCGCCGTCGCTGATGCCGAACCCGGCGGCGATGGGCAGATCCGTGCAGGTTCGCAACCGGTCTATGTTTTTCTTTGTGTTGAGCACCAGCCGCGTGGGCGGCACCCGCCGCGTGGGCGGCACCCGCCACGTGCGCGCACCGGTTACGCCTTTTACCAGGATGTAATACACGAACCCGTCTGCTTCCGCCAGCAATCTCCGGGCCCGTTCAGGCGAGGTGGTCGGCGCAATGAGTTGAATGAACAACAGCCCGTGGCGTTTCATCGGCGTGCGCAGTTCGGCCGATTCTTCGAACGGCAAATCCACCACAAGCAGGCCGTCAAGACCGGCGTGCGCCGCGTCCCGGCACAGGGCATCATACCCGTACCGGAACAGTGGATTGGCATAACTGAACAGGATCATTGGCGTCTTAAACGAGCGGCGCAGGCGCGCGGCCAGGGCCAGAATCTGTTTCAGGTTCGCGCCGGATGCCAGGGCGCGCTGGCCCGCGGCCTGGATGGCGGGCCCGTCGGCCGTCGGATCGGAAAACGGCACGCCGAGCTCCAGGATATCCAGCCCATTGGCCAGCGCCAATCGGATATTGCGCTCCGAGGTTTTCAAATCCGGGTCGCCTGCCGTCAGGTATCCGATCAGCGCCTTGCGGCCTTGTCTCCGCAATGTTTGAAATGTTTGTGTGATTCGGTTCACTGCAATTGCCTCAATGCTTTCTGTGTTTTTGTTTATACGACACAATGTTGTCCAGGTCCTTGTCGCCGCGGCCGGACAGGTTAATGACAATCGTGGCGCGTTTGCCCAACTTGCGCGCCCTTTTTTTGGCTTCCGCCATGGCGTGGCTCGATTCCAACGCCGGCAGAATCCCTTCCAGCCGGGTGAGATCATCGAATGCCCGCAGAGCTTCGGTATCGGTGATGGAACAATATTCAACCCGGGCGGTGTCGGCCCAGTGCGCATGTTGCGGTCCGACGCCGGGGTAATCCAAACCGGCGCTGATCGAGTGCGCGTTCTGCACCTGGCCGTCGCTATCCTGGAGCAAATAACTTTTAGAGCCGTGCAGGATGCCGATGCGGCCTGCCCCGATGCTGGCGGCGTGTTTGCCGGTGCGGATGCCGAAGCCCGCGGCCTCGACGCCGACCAGCCGAACCTTTGTCTCGTCCAGGAAGGCCGAAAAAATGCCGGCCGCATTACTGCCGCCGCCAACGCAGGCGATGACCATATCCGGCAGATGTCCGGTTTTTTCAAGTATTTGCGCGCGGGTTTCCGTGCCGATCACGCTTTGAAAAGTCCGGACCATGCTGGGGTAGGGATGCGGGCCGGCCACGGAGCCAATCACGTAAAAGGTATCGTCCACGCGCGCGACCCAGGCGCGCATGGCCTCGCTCATGGCGTCTTTGAGGGTTGCCGTGCCGCTATGCACGGGATGAATCTCGGCGCCGAGGAACTGCATGCGCTGAACGTTGGGCGCCTGGCGCCGGATATCTTCCTCGCCCATGAACACTTCGCATTCCATCCCGAACAGGGCCGCCGCCGTGGCGGTGGCCACACCATGCTGACCGGCGCCAGTTTCGGCCATGAGGCGCGTTTTGCCCATGCGCCGGGCCAGCAAGGCCTGGCCGATCGTGTTGTTGATCTTGTGGGCGCCGGTATGGTTCAGGTCCTCGCGCTTAAGGTAAAGGCGCGCGCCGCCATAGGCTTTCGTCAGGCGCTCGGCCAAATAAAGCGGCGAAGGCCGCCCCACGTAATCCCGCAGGATAGTATGAAACAACTTGTTAAATACCGGGTCCTTCACCGCCTTCCGATAGGCTTGCTCAAGCTCGATGAGGGCCGGCATCAGTGTCTCGGCCACATAGCGTCCGCCATAGGGACCAAAATGGCCCCAGGCATCAGGTTCGTGTTTCATCATTAACTCCTGTCTTCTTGTTGAAAGTGCCTATCTG
>JBDRSI010000059.1:0-2828 GCA_043825055.1 Verrucomicrobiota bacterium | reverse complement strand
GGGAACGGTTAAGGACTCGATCCTGATGGGGCAAAGCCGTGCATTCTGTCGGACTGCATCAACCATCAACCATTCTTTATGAACAGCCCATGAATCCGCACAATCATCAAGAGAATTCGGCCGAACGTTGGATCAGTGATGTTTTCCAGCACTCGCCGGATATGATCATCGTCCTGGATCACGGGGGCATCATCCGGGACGCCAACATAGCCTTCCAGACTTTCTGCGCGCGGGGCGACTCCGTGTTGCTGGGATGTCCAATAACCGAGTTCATCCCCGTCGGAAAGCGCATCCAGTGGACGCACGATCTTAACAAGCTGACCAGCGGAGAATGGACCAGCTTGGACGGCACATTGATCGGCGCTAAAGACCGTGCCGTGCCGTGCCATATCACCCTTATTTCGCATAGCATCCATACCGGGCAGCCAGTCGCGATTTTACATCTTCAGGACGCCTCCGTCTATCAGACCGTGGAACGGGCCATGGTCGCGGCCCAGGGACAATGGGAACGCTCGTTCGACGCCATTGCCGACTACATGTGCCTGCTGGACCTATCCGGCCACATTCTGCGGGCCAACCAGGCCATGACCAAGCGCTTTAAGCCGCTATATGGCAATCTGGTCGGGTGCGATTATCGCAAGATCTTCGGCATGGCTGATGCGCCGGCGAAAGGGACCGCCATGCCCCACGCGGTGGAGGCCTCGCCCTTTGTAATCCCGAAAATCGAATTACCGAACCTGGAAGGCTGGTTCACCGTCTCGTCCTTCCCATTGAAGGACGAGCACGAAGCCATCACGGGCATCGTGTTCATTGTCCGGGATATCACTGACCAGCAGGCCACGGCTGAGGCCCTTAAAAAAGCCGAAGTGAGCCAGCACCAGACTACCAAGATGGAAGCCATCGGCCGGTTAGCCGGCGGCATTGCCCACGATTTCAACAATATGCTGACTTCCGTCCTGGGCTACAGCTCGCTCATGCTGAAAATGACCAAGCCGGACGATCCCCGGCGCAACGACATTCGTGAAATTATTCTGGCGGCGGAACGGGCCACGGCACTCACCCGACAATTGCTGGATTTCAGCCGCAATCAGGCCATCGAAACCAAGAACGTGAGCCTGAACGCCATCATCCAGAACATGCAAGAATTCCTCGGCCACACGCTCGGCAAAAAGATCAAGTTGAACATGCATCTGGATCCGGACCTGCGGAACATCAAGGCCGATGTGTCGCGCCTGGAACAGGTGGTCGTTAACCTGATCATGAATGCCCGCGACGCCATGCTCAGCGGCGGTCAGCTGATGATTGAAACCGACCGGCTGAGTCTCGATCAGAATTTCTGCGCCACGCACCCGGACTTGACGCCAGGCGATTATGTCGAGCTGGAGGTCAGCGACACAGGCTGTGGGATGCCGCCCAAGGTTCTGGAGCACCTGTTCGAGCCCTTTTTCACGACCAAGGCCAAAGGCAAGGGCACGGGATTAGGGTTGACGACAACCTACGCTATTGTCAAGCAATTCGGCGGCTACATTACGGTATATTCGGAAGTCGGCCGGGGCACCACGTTCAAGCTCTATTTTCCGGAATCGCATGCAGCGGACGAGGTTGTAGCGCCCGCCACGCAAGAATCCGTCCTCCTGCGCGGCAATGAAACGATTATGGTAATTGATGATGAGACCAATATCGTCACCATGGTCAGCCAGATTCTGACCGAGCTGGGCTATCACATCATTTCCGCCACCAACGGCCGCGAGGCGCTGAGCCTCAGTGACCAGCATGCCCAGACGATTGACATGGTGCTCGCGGATATTATCATGCCGGAGCTAAACGGGCCCGACCTCGTCCGGATGCTGCGCCAGAAACGGCCGACCCTGAAAGCGCTGTACATGTCGGGTTATGCCAACAATGCCGCCGCGCAGATCGGCATGCTTAAACCCAACACGGCCTTTTTGCAGAAACCGTTCAGTTCGGAAACCCTGACCCATTGCATCAGAAAAGTCTTGGACACGCCGGGGAAATAAGTCTTTAGCCATCCGAAGAGACAAGTCGGTGGGCATGTAGCTGCGGTGAGGTCATTCTACTGGCGCAAAGGATTGTTTATCAGCTGGTATCCCAGCCGAAAAGCGCCGGCTTGATCTCGGCGGAATCCCTGCCGGCGGCAAGGCTCATCATCAGATCGAGCGGGTCTGCATCGTGGAGTTTGGCGGTCTCGACCAGGCTCATCAATATCTCGTGGTTACGAGCGCCGGTTTCCGAGTTGTTTCCGTAGGTGATTTTTCGCATGACAACGGAGGGACGTAAAGCTCTTTCGGCACGGTTGTTGTCCGGCTCAACCTCGTTGTATTGCAGGAAGGTGAAATTTGCGTCCCTGTGGGTCACGAGTCTTTTGCGGAGATTTTCCGCGTCGTGGTTCTCGAGGGGCAGTTCGACCAGTTGATCGAGTTCTTCCTCGACGTCCTTCCCCGTTTGATTTGCCTGCTCATCGCCTATAATGCCTGCCAACCAGTCGCGCTTTGCCTGGCGGGCTCTTTTGAAGATGTCTTTCAAACATACGGCAAAAAGATTGGCGGGCTGATCTTGTGGATGGAACTTTTCGAGGTTTTTAGCCGCCCGTTCATAATGGGTCAGGCACTTCTGTTTGGCCAGGGCAGCTATAGGGTTATAGGCGCTGAAGCAATCAGAGCCGAGTACGCCTGCGTAACTGTTTCCCAACACGGATTTGACCACCGCGCCGGCGCGACTCGGATCGATCTTGAAAAATGTGCAATCCGGGTTGGTGAATGTCCAGAGCCATTCCATGACGGGGCCTCGCGGCCAGCTGGTTTCGTCAA
>JBDRSI010000058.1:0-13344 GCA_043825055.1 Verrucomicrobiota bacterium | reverse complement strand
AGGTTCACCGTTCAAGGTTCAAGGTTGGATAAAAACAGCGAAAAATACAACAACTGTGAACCGTGAACCCCGAACTTTGAACCATGCCCCCGTTTATCCTCCAATCTGACACATAGACCTGTTCCGGCAACTCGAGCCGCTTTCCGGCTTGAGCGCCACCGCATCCAGCAATGACCCCTGAATATTGTCAAGATCCAGCTTGATTTCGTTTTCCGAAAAAAGGCAGGGTTTGAGAAATCCATCCACGGTCAACCTCAATTTATTGCAGGCTGAACACTGGGGTGGGCGTTCCGCATGAAAGCGCACTTTCAAGTTCTGCCGATCACTCAGCGAAAACCGTATGATCTTTTGAAGCTGGAGCCCTTTCTGCCTGCAGAACTCATGAACGCGTTCCACCTCCAGCTCCGTCGTATCCTCAAGAATTACCATGTTCACCTTGACCGGTGTTAATCCGGCGTCAAGCGCCGCATCAATGCCCTCAAGGACCTTGCGCAGGTCACCGCCACGCGTAATCGCGCGGTATCTATCCGGATCAATTGTGTCCATGGAAATGTTGATTCGACCCAGGCCGTTCACCTTGAGTTTGCGGGCCATTTCGGAAAGACGCGTTCCATTGGTCGTCAGGCACAGCTCATGGAGCCCGCGGATCCGTGCCAACCGGCCCACGAGATTTTCTATATCCCGGCGTACCAGCGGCTCGCCGCCGGTCAGGCGCAGTTTCGTGATTCCCATTTCTACGGCCACTTGTCCAATTTTTTCTATCTGCTCGTACGAAAGAATGTCCGCGCGCTTCTTCAACATGATGCCGCTTTCGGGCATACAATAGACGCAACGAAGATTACACCGGTCCGTGACGGATATGCGCAGGGAGTTGATCTCCCGATTAAATCTGTCTAACATTTACAAAAGCTCCTTCCGGAATCTTCCCCACGCCGATGGGCAGGTAAATCAATCCAACAGCGCCACACAGCGCGCCCACATGCGCCGATCCATGATACTCGACCGGTTGCACCCGGCCGTCCTTGTCGGCGGCAACGGGAATCCACGAAGCCCTGTTTGTTTTCTTCCTTAAAACGGCCTTCTTCAGGCGCATCGGAATAACAGTCGCTTTGAATTCATGCCCCATCATTTTGTAGAGGAATGGTTTAATCAAGAGCTCGAAAAGGTTAAAGGTGGACACCGGATTGCCCGGCAACCCGAAACAGACAACGTCTTGCATCACTCCGAAAACTGTCGGTTTCCCCGGCTTGACCGCCATGGCTTCGAAGAGCAACTTAAACCGGTTTTTCCTCAGAATCCCCGGGACAAGATCGAACTCACCGACGGATACGCCGCCCGAGACAATGATGACATCATTCTCGGCCATGGCTTTTTTCAGGGTGTTATCAAGGCTTTTTTCAGTGTCTTCCGCGATCCCATAATAGGTGGGTTTGCCTTCCACCGCCGCCACCTGGGCACAGAGTTGATAGCTGTTGCTGTTCCTGATCTGCGCACCGCGGGGCCTGCGCGCAGGCTCAATCAACTCATTACCGGTAGCCATAATCCCGACCCGCGGCCGGCAGGCCACAACCGGCTTAACACAGCCGACCGATGCCAAAACGGCCATATGCTGGGCCCGGATCAGCTCGCCCCGGCGCAAGACAATGGCGCCTTGCTTGATGTCTTCTGCCCGGTAACAGATATTGTCCGAAGTTTCCACGCCCACGCAACGAATCGAATTCGGACCCGCCCGCTCCGTATGTTCCTGCATGACCACCCAATCCGCACCATCCGGAACCATGGCGCCGGTCATGATCTTGGCACACTGGTTTTTCCTTATCGGTTTTGTCGGGACCCGGCCGGCCGCCACCGTCTCAATAACCGCAAGCGCGCGGCCAAGGTCCTTTTTCCGGCAGGCGTAACCATCCATGGCCGATTTGTTGAAGGGGGGCATATCCATATCGGAGCTCACATCTTCCGCCAGGACCCGGTGCAACGCGCGGCCAAGCGCCACCGGCTCGGACCCGACCTGATGACAAGCGCGCATCACGATTGCGCAAGCCTTCTCAAAGGTGATCATCGTCGTCTCCCTTTCGCTTTGTCATGGAGGTATGCCTTATACTCTTCCAGGGTATTGAGATTCTGCGGACGTTTTGAGTTCGGCCACTCGACATACTTGACTTTGCAATGATCAAACACCGGTCGAATCCTGCGTTCGCCCGCCGTCAGCAGATCACGCATCACACGCAGGACGGACTTACGGTAGACAGCAAAGAGCGGCTCTAACAGCCGCGCTCCCGTCCTGGGAACCACGGCGTCGTAGCCCCGGGCCTCGGACAGCAGGCGCCGGGCAAACGTCATATCGATATCCGGCATATCGCAAGCCACTACAAAGTTCAGATCGTTGGCCGACCTTTCCAGGGCGGACGCCATGCCCATCAGCGGGCCACAGCCCGGAATTCTGTCGCGCACGATATCCCATTCCAAGAAAGCGTACTTTTCCGCCGCATCGGCGCTGACCAGGATTTGATCAAACTGATTCCGCAGTTGTGCGCATACATGTTCTATCATGGGCCGTCCGTTGATCGGCAAGAGTGCTTTGTTTTTCCCCATGCGCCGGCTTGCACCTCCGGCCAGCACGATAGCTGTCGCCTGTTCTTTCAGTAACCAGCGCCCCTCCCCGATGCTAATCCGGTCGAGATTCATATCGAACTCGCGGCCGTCAAAACGCACGATCCTGTCGACATAGTTCCTGACCGAGGCTGCCGACACTTTATACTCACGCGAACCACGCTCCGCGACCATAAGAAACAGGCCCGGTTCCACGACCTTCCGCAGGCTGTTCGATTCACAAATAATCAGAGCATCTCTTCCCATGGCATCCAGCAAGGCCATACTCCCCTCAGCCAGGCAACTTTTGAGGACCCTGAGCCAGAACACGCGGCACGCTCCCGCCGCCAGGAGCCTGGCGGTATCCTTGCGAGGCAAAGCGCCGGTTTCCTCGCTGAGCAAAAAGTTCCCGGCCAGCGACGAACAAACCCCGCATCCTTTGCCGCCCCGCGGGCAGGTCCCATCCCTGGCGGCGATGGCGGCAACCTTGGCGCCGATGATTTTACGCCCGGCACTGAATTTTCTTATCAAGGCACAGGCCAGTTCCGTCTTGCCCGCCTTCCGGCCGGTGGAACCGATCATCAACATACCCGGTATTTTCAGGATTCGATTCATTATTTTCCCGCCAAACCAGCGAAGTATCGCCGTGTTGCTCCAAGAAACTAACCCGGATATTTCACGTGTTTCTCGTGAAATATCCGCCTGCAAGGCTTCGACGCGCACGCTGGAGCGTGCTTGCTCAGGATTATCCTTTCAGCGCGTCGAAGGGTTAATCTTGAGCAAGGCGTAATATACGCCGCGCCGAAACTTTGGCTATAAGTCGTTGTAGCCAAAGCGCATATTTCATAAGCGGTAATCCGCTCATGAAATATGTGGGCTAATCGAGTACCCGCACGGCACTAGCCTTAAACGTGAGCCATACACTCTTGCCGATATTCAAGTTCATGTCGTGATATGATTTTCGGGTAATCAAGGCACATAGAATTATGCCCGTATCCACAAAGACCCGCACCGCTCCGCCGGCTTCCTCAATCTTGACTATCGTGCCCCTGAGCCTGTTGCGAGCGCTGGACATCAATTCATAATCGGAAAGAATAATGGCCTGTGGATCAATCGCTACCGTGGCCGGCCCCGGCCGACCTTCCGCAACCCGGATTTCCGTTTTCATGTCCAACCTGACGCGCTTCAAACCATCCGCGTCTTCATTCAACGCACCGGAAAACACATTCGCATATCCGATATCACTGATTCGCCCGTTCATCATGGTAATGATGTTCCGCGACATTCGGTAGACCTGATCCAGGCTATGCGTGGCGACAATCACGGTGGCCTTCCGGTCCCTGTTCAATCTGAGAATCAACTCCTCGACAACCCGGATATGCGCTTGATCGACATTAACCGTAGGCTCATCCAGAAGAAGAATATCCGCGTCTAACACCAGGGCGCGAGCCAAAGCCACGCGTTGTGCTTCGCCGCCGGACAACGTATGGGCGCCTCTTCCCGCGAGATGAACAAGTGACAGTTCATCCATGATCCTTGCCACCTTCTTGCTAATGTCTGAGTCCGACGTCCCTCTTACCTTCAACCCATAACCAATGTTGTCACGGACACTCATGTTGAACAAATATGGATTCTGGAGAAGGCAACCTGTTCTTCTCCTCAGCCGCAGGAGTTCGTTGGGACTACCGTAATTCACGGCCCGGCCGTTGAAAAGCACGCTTCCCTTTGAAGGTCGTTCAATAAAAGCCAGAAGTTTCAAGAAGGTCGACTTACCGGAGCCGTTCGGTCCCGTGACGGCATAGACTACGCCTGGCTCGATGCGGCAGGCCTTTATCGCCAGCCTGAAATCCGCCAGGACGTTTACCGTATCCTTCAGATCATAGAGTATCATTTTGCCTTCCTCTGAAGCATCCCAAACGACACATTGATGATCAAAGCTATGGCCAGTAAAATGATGCCCAGTGCCAAGCCCATGGCAAACTCTCCCTTGCTTGTCTCCAAGGCCATCGCTGTCGTTATGTTCCGGGTATACCCCTTGATATTGCCTCCCAGCATCATGGACACCCCGATTTCAGAGAAAACGCGCCCGAAACCGGCAACCATGGCCCCGCAAAGTCCAAACCGCGCCTCGTTGAGAAACATGCGCAGACTCTGATGTGAATCAGCGCCGAGCGACGCGAGGGTTGGACGAATTCTGCCATCCAGCCCCTGCACGGCCGATACGGTCAGACCGGCGACAATAGGAAACGCGAGAATAAACTGACCTATGACCATCGCCGTCACGCTGTAAAGAAGACCCAGTCTGCCGAGGGGACCGTGTCCGGATAGAAACGAATACACCAGCAATCCTATCACTACCGTCGGCAGCGACATCAGCGTGTTCAGCACCATAATCAGGGCGCGCCGGCCCGGGAACGTCTTCAGGGCCACGAGAACACCAAATGGCACGCCGGTCAATGTCGCCAGCAATGTTGAAGTGCCTGCCGTTCTGAGCGAAACGGACACAATCTGCAGAAATTCGCGGTCACAAGCGGCAATGATACTTAAAGCCGCTTTGATGCCGCCAACGACGTATTCCACAAGTCACCTCATCGGTTTGTCTGCGCTTGGGTAATACAGCTGTTTCCCATTCTTCCTGAAAGCCGCAATCATTTTTTGGCACTCCAGTGACGTCAGCCATCCAATAAGCGTCATGGCCAATTCGTATTTGACAGACCCATGTTTATAAGGACTGGCAGCAATGATTCCATATGGATTTAACAGGTCCGCGTCGCCCTCCATGAGCTTAACCAGTCGGACTTTGTTGCAATTTGCCAAGTATGTTGCGCGGTCAATCAGAACATACCCGTTTTTTTCATCTGCGATAATCAAGGTGGCGGTCATTCCCTGGCCGACTTCGAGATACCATTCACCCGCGGGCCTCAATTTCGCTTTGGCCCACAGGTGCTTTTCCATCTCATGGGTTCCGGAATTATCGCCGCGCGAAACAAATCTCTGTTTTGTATTGAATATTCGTTTCAGCGCCTCTTGGGCGTCCTTAAGATCGCAGATCCCTGCCGGGTCGGCACGCGGCCCTATAATCAGAAAATCGTTGTACATCACCTCGCGCCGGTTGACCCCGAATCCTTCAGCGACAAACTTGTCCTCCATCCGTCTGGCATGCACCAGGATAATATCTACATCGCCATTTTCTCCAAGCTTGATGGCTTTGCCGGTACCGACGGAAATGACGTAAACCTTTACGTTGTGTTTCTTTTCGAAGGGGGGCAGAATGTGGTCCAGCAGCCCCGTTTCATACGTACTGGTGGTCGTTGCCAGTTTTAATAATTGTTCCGCAAAGCCCGTGTTGATAAGCCCTGCCAGAACGATGATGACCATGGAAAGTCTTGTGCTCACTTCATTCCTTGTCTCGCGCTCTTGCCAACGTGGGCATTGCCCACAACCCAAAAAATCAACCACTGATTACACTGATAACACGGATGGGGGAGCCCGTGTGACCGGATTAAACCATTCCATATCAGTGCTATCCGTGTCATCCGTGGTTCCCGCCTCGGCGGGTCCGCTTCGGGCGGAAACATTCTTGTTTTTTATCGCGGTTTCTCATGCATAAGGTGCTGAGAGGCGCCCGGTCACCCGGCCGGATTTGCAGGTGCATACGATAGGCCTGCGCCACCGCTTGCTCGACACGGGAACGGAATCGGGAATAGGCTTCCATCCATATCCTGCCGGCCCCGGTCAACCGTGTTGAACCTCCGGCCATGCCGCCGCGCGTTCTTTCGCTGAGCCGGATACCCAGACATCTTTCCGCCTTCTGAAGGTCGCCCCAGGCCTTGCGGTAGCTAATGTCCAGCGATTTCGCCGCCGCGCTGAGTGATCTTGTCTTGTCGATGGCCCTCAGCAAGCGCCACTTACCGTCGCCGAAAACGCCTTCGGTGGCCGGTGTTGACAGCCAGAGTTTCAACTTCGGAGACAAGGCTGATGCCTTCGTTCTTTTCATACGCCGCTTAACTCTTAAAAACACCCCAGTTGGCATTTGGTAATCTTGATTTTCCCGGCGTTGCAGATCCGGGCAACCTCAGGCAGTCCAACCCCATGCTCTCTGGCAAGCCTGAACGCCTGCACACAGGCCAGTGTGCGTTTACCATCTTCTTCCACAGCAGACGCCGTCACGCGTTCTTTTAACCGTCCATTTTCCATAAGATCTCCTCAAATGCGATTCGCGTTAGGCGCGATATGTCCGATTCGATATATCGGTCTGAAATTTAAACCATCCTGCAAGAAACCATCGTTTTATGGGTTCAGCTTGCTGACCCGCACGGCACAGACCTTGAACTCGGGTATTTTGGCCACGGGATCCAAGGCATCGTTGGTAAGCATATTGGCCGCGCCTTCCTTGAAGTGGAATGGCATAAAGATGGTTCCGGCGGGCGAACGTTCCGCGAGGACCGCCCTGGCCCGCACGACCCCGCGTCGCGTGGCGAGTTCCACGAGCTCGCCCGCGACAATTCCCTCACGGGCCGCATCCCCGGGATTTATCTCGAAAGGCGCCGGCGGCGAGATTATTTCCAGGCCGGCGGTACGACGCGAAAGCGTGCCGGTGTGGAAATGGTACAGGTAGCGCCCGGTTGTGAGCAGATACGGATATTGCTCATCGGGAAGCTCCGCCGCCTCCCGGAAAGGCGTCGGATGAAACTTTCCTTTGCCGCGGGGGAACTTACCCTGGTGGAGAACGGTCGTCCCCGGATGACTCCGGTCCGGACACGGCCACTGCAGGCCATTCTGTTCCAACCGGTCGAAACTTATACCCTCATAAATGGGCGTAACGGATGCTATTTCAGCCATGATCTCGGATGGAGCGCGGTAACGCATTGCATAGCCCAGACCGGCCGCCAGCGCGCAGATAATCTCCCAGTCCTGGCGCGCTTCACCCGGTGGCTCGACAGCTTTTCGAACCCTCTGCACACGGCGTTCGGTGTTCGTAAAGGTCCCATCCTTCTCCGCAAACGAAGCGGCGGGAAGCACTACATCCGCAAGTTGAGCGGTCTCCGAAAGAAAAATATCCTGGACGCACAAAAACTCCAGATGCTCCAGGGCTTTTTTCACATGATTCAGATTGGGATCGCTGAGCATAGGGTTTTCGCCCATGATGTATAGTCCTTTTACGCGCTTTTCGGCCGCCGCGTTCATGATCTCCACAACCGTCAGCCCCGGTTTCCCCGAAAGCGGAACCTTCCACGCATCTTCAAACTTCTGCTTGATCGCCGGATCGTCCACCTTCTGGTAGCCAGCATACACATCAGGCAGCGCGCCAAGGTCGCAGGCGCCCTGGACGTTGTTCTGACCGCGGAGCGGATTAACCCCCGTGGACTCCTTGCCGATGTTACCGGTCAGCATGGCCAGGTTTGCCAGGGCAAGCACGTTGTCCGTGCCCGTGGTGTGCTGGGTGATTCCCATGCTATAGATGATTGACGCCCGTTGGGCCTTTGCATACATCCTGGCTGCCCGGCGGATCAGGTCCGCGGGAACCCCCGTGATCTCTGCGGCGCGTTCGGGAGTGGCCTGCTCAACGGATTTTTTGAATTCCTCAAATCCCTCCGTCCGTGACGCAATAAAATCCTTGTCGCCCAGACCTTCTGCAATGACTACGTTCATCATCGCATTCAAGAGGGCGACATCCGTGCCGGACCGCTGGCGGAGATGAAGCGTGGAAAAGCGCGCGAGGTCAATACGGCGCGGGTCAGCAAGGATCAGCCTGGCCCCATGTTTCTGCACGGCTGCCTTGATCTTCAACGCAATGACGGGGTGCGCCTCGGTGGTGTTGGATCCCGTGACAAAAATGCAGTCCGCGTGCTCGATTTCGCCGATGGAGTTCGTCATCGCACCGCTTCCAAAGGCGCGGGCGAGGCCCGCCACCGTCGAGGCATGACAGAGGCGGGCGCAGTGGTCTACGTTGTTGGTTCCCAGCACGGCGCGCATGAACTTCTGGAAAACATAATTCTCCTCGTTGGTGCACTTGGCCGACGAAAATCCGGCCAGGGCGTCAGGGCCATGCTTGTCTTTGATCTGCCTGAATCCGGAAGCAACCCGTTCAAGCGCTTCGGCCCAGCTCGCTTTTTCCAGTTTCCCGTTGCGCCGGATGAGCGGCGCGGTGAGCCGGTCAGGCGCACCCACGAAGTCAAGTCCGAACCGGCCCTTAACGCAAAGACTTCCCTTGTTGACCACGTTATCGGTATCCCCGCGAACGCTTACGATGCGTCCGCCGCGCACACCCAGGACCAGACCGCACCCGCAGCCACAATAGGGACAGAGCGTCTTTACATCTCGCGTTGGGGGCAGCACTTCTTTCTTCACCGCCAGCGCACCCACGGGACAACGATCCACGCACTCGCCGCAGGACTCGCAGACAGATTCGCTTATGGGAACATCGGCCATGGTGGCAACGTGACTTTCGCAGCCGCGTCCGGCAACGTCTATGGCGCCTACACCTCGAATCTCCTGGCAGGCGCGCACGCAGCGACCGCACAGGATGCACTTGGAAAGATCGCGCACAAAGAACGGATTACTGTTATCCAGAATTGATTCTCGTTTTGTCTTTTCAAGACGCTGTTGGGTCACGCCGAGATAGGATGCCACTTTTTGCAACTCACATTTCTGGTTGGATGAACACGAGAGGCAATCGGAGGGATGATCCGCAATCAGCATTTCGCATATCATCCGGCGCACACTGTTCACGTTTTCCGTGTCGGTACGCACCGTCATTCCATCGGATGCAGCCGTCGTGCAGGAAGTGGGCAGGCCTTTGATTCCATCGATTTCGACAATACACATCCGGCAGGCGCCATAGGGCTCAAGATCATCATCGAAACAGAGTGTCGGTATGTAGATACCGGCTGAGCGCGCGGCCTCCAGCACCGTGGTTCCGTCCGGTACGCTCGCGCGGACGCCGTCTATGGTGAGCGTAATGTTATCTGTCATATTCAATCCATCCGTACCGCGTCAAACTTGCATACATCGAAACACGCGCCGCACCGGACGCACTTTTGCTGGTCAATGACGTGAGGTTTCTTCTTCTGGCCGGCGATCGCCTGCACGGGGCACTTGCGTGCACAAGCCGTACAGCCTGTGCACGCCTTCGCGTCAATCGTATAGGCCAGGAGCGCCTTGCAGACCTTTGCCGGGCATTTCTTGTGCCGGGTGTGCGCCTCGTACTCGGAGTGGAAATACTTCAATGTCGTGAGCACGGGGTTGGGCGCCGTCTGACCGAGGCCGCAGAGTGAGGACTGTTGGACGGTGGCGGCAATTTCCGCAAGCAGTTCGATGTCGCCGGGCTTGGCCTGGTCTGTGGTAATCCGATTGAGAATGCCGAGCATCTGCTTCGTACCCAGACGGCACGGGACACACTTGCCGCATGATTCATTCTGGGTGAACTCCACGAAGTACCTGGCGATGTCCACCATGCAGGTGTCCTCGTCCATGACCACCATGCCGCCCGAACCCATAATCGATCCGGCTTCAGCCAGTTTCTCATAATCCACCGGCATATCGAGCAATTTTGCCGGGATACACCCACCCGAAGGCCCACCTGTCTGAACCGCCTTGATCTGCTTGTCTCCGGGAATACCGCCGCCGATATCGAAAACAATCTCACCCAGACTGATCCCCAGGGGGACTTCGATTAACCCTGTTCGAACGATTTTTCCGGCAAGCGCGAAGGTCTTGGTTCCACGACTTTTTGCGGTGCCATACTTGGAGAACCACTCACTGCCATGTTCCATAATTGCCGGAACATTGGCCAGAGTCTCTACGTTGTTTATGTTGGTGGGTTTTCCATGGAGCCCTTCCTGCGCAGGGAATGGTGGCCGGGAGTGGGGCATGCCCCGTTTGCCTTCGATCGAAGCCAAAAGCGCCGTTTCCTCACCACACACAAAGGCGCCGGCCCCTTTCTTAAGCTTGATATGGAGTCGGTGTCCAGAGTCAAGAACGTTATCCCCCAGCAGGCCGTATTCTTCCGCTTGAAGGACGGCTTTTTCAAGTCGTTCTATGGCCAGGGGATATTCAGCACGGATGTATATATAGCCTTCACTTGCGCCGATGGCGTAGGCCGCTATCGTCATTCCCTCGATGACGGAGTGGGGATCACTCTCAATGACCGCACGATCCATGAACGCCCCCGGATCGCCTTCATCTGCGTTGCAGATCATATACTTCTGGTCGCCGGCGGACCGGCGGCAGTATTTCCACTTCATCCCGGTAGGGAACCCTGCGCCTCCGCGGCCACGCAGGCCTGACTTATTGATCTCTTCGATCACCTTATCCGGAGACATCGCCAGTGTTTTCGCCAGTCCGGCGTAGCCGCCGCGCGCCAGATAATGATCAATGTTCCCGGGGTCGATCAGGCCACAGTTACGCAGAACAACGCGCACCTGGCGTTGAAGCATAGGATGATCCATCAAGGCCGGGACACCCTCAATGGGCTTTTCACCCATTACTGCGAGGGCCAGGTCGGACTGGAGACAGCCTTCTTTATAGTAGTCGTGGAGTATCCGCTCTACATTCTCGATGGTCACGTTGCCGTAAAGCAACTGCGGAGCACCGGGGCGGCCGAGCTCGACAAGCGGTTCCGCATAGCATAGGCCCAAACAGCCGACCTCATAAACACGAGCCTCTATCCGTTCCCGTTTCAGCCAAACGCGGATGGCCTCGATAACCTCGAGTGCGCCGGCCGCGCGACCACATGTCCCGGTACCAACCAGAATCCGCAGACGGTCCCCGCCTGCGAACTCCTTCCATGCCGAACGGGCCTTTTGCTGGATCTGTTTAAAGGTCAATTGAGACTCTCAAGTATTTTTTCCGCTTTTTGCGGAGTTATTCTCCCGTAAACCTTGCCGTCGACTACCATGACCGGGGCCAACGCGCACGAGCCAAAACAAGCCACACGTTCGAGGCTGAACTTGTAGTCCGCGGTGGTCTCGCCCGGATTGATTCCGAGCTTCTTTTCCACGGCCTGCATTATCCGCCTGCCGCCACGCACATGGCAGGCTGTTCCCTGACAAACACGTATCTTGTGCTTGCCCTGACGCGTGCGGTAAAACTGCGCGTAGAATGTGACCACACCGTACACGGAACTTTCGGGTATGTTAAGGAAGTGCGCAATTTTCGTCATAGCTTCGCGTGGTACGTAGCCAAAGGCTTCTTGTACATCCTGGAGGATAGGAATCAATTCGTTCCGCCGCCCCTGATAGCCGGAGAAGATTTGCTGGATGGTTTCCTGGTCGTTGGACTGCACTGTTCTTACCTCCATCAAAGGAAAAGGTTATTTATAAAGAAAAGTCGATAAAAAAGCAAGGACGTTTCGTGAATTTCGAATTACAGATGATCTCAGAAACAGTCCGCGAGATCTTTTCCGAACTTTCAGGTAGAACTCTTGTATTTCAGTAACTGCTCAGTAGTCAGAAGACAGAATTCTGAATCCTGAGTAGTTACATTACAGAAAGAATTAACGCAAAGGCGCAAAGGAAGCATGTTTTTTCAATTAAACTTTGCGTCTTTGCGTTAAATAATTTTGCATTCCTTTTTTGCTTCGGATTTAGTTTTGGTCTTGCACCTCAGGGCATTGTGCCCGGTGCGGATGTGGGCCGCGGGGCGGGAGCTGGCGGCTTCGCCGGCGCCGCGGGTACGCCGCCGGTTTGCTCGCAATTTGGCGACTATCCGCTTATTCAATCCATCCGCAAAACCGCGACTGCAAAAATACGGCATTTTGCGCTTGTCCCCCATTCCGATTTCGGACATTCTGTCTCGTAAATCCGTTTCTTTATAAACAGGCGATATTATATGAAAAATTTGAACAATAAAAAAACGGCATGCGCCGCTTTTGGCGCAGGTGGCAGCTGTCTCCGCGCCGGCGTGGCCAAGAGCGATATCACCACCAATGAGCAAGGCGCGCAAATCCATGATCCGCTATACGCAAAGGCACTGGTACTGGACGATGGGACAACAAAGCTGGCTATCATCGCCATGGATGTTACGGCCATAGGCGGCCGACGGATCAGCCAGAGAATGCTTGACGATGTAGGCGAAGAGTTTCTGCCGAAGCTTAGGAACCGGATTCAGAAAGAGCTGAAAATCCCAGCATGCAACGTTCTGGTCAACGCTTCGCACACCCACCCGCCGGGAAGGTTGTTATGTGATGATGCGGAGCAAGTTGACCGGACGTTTGATGCGGTAATCCGGGCTATGCAAAATATGACGGCGGCAAAGATCGGCGCGGGCTCATGTTATGAAAACAGGATAACAATGAATCGAAACCTCAGACTCAGAAACGGCAAGTACTGGACTATCCGTCATACCAATCCCTGCCCGCCTGATGAAGAGGTGGCGGATGTTGGGCCGATTGACCCTGAGTTGGGCGTAATTCGAATAGACCGAATTGACGGCAAGCCACTGGCTGTAGTCTATAATTTTGCATGTCATCTCCTATTCGGCGATGCGCAAGGAACGATTACGGCCAATTTCCCGGCAGTTGCTTCAAAAGTCGTCGAAGACAACCTTGGCCATGGCGCTATGGCACTATTCTTGCAGGGAGCGGGCGGAGATATTATGGATGTTCTCTTTAAAGACTTCAACCGTCCCAGAGATATCGAACCGTTCGGCATGCTATTGGGACTGAACATCTTAAAAGCGCTAAGGGACATACAGACCAAAGATGTAAAATTAAATGTCATTTCCGAAACAATTGAGTTTCCGAGGAGGACCGAT
>JBDRSI010000057.1:0-3350 GCA_043825055.1 Verrucomicrobiota bacterium | reverse complement strand
GGCCATCATCCTGACTTGCGCGCGTATATCCGTCAACGAGATTGCCGCCGAAGGCCTATCGGGAGAGTGCAATTGGTATGCAGTCTGTCCCATACATTCCACTTGCCAACCTGATAAGCAAAACCCCCGAAACGGGGGCTTGTGTGACCGACCAGGGACTCGAACCCTGAACCGATTGATTAAGAGTTGGGACCAGCTTTGTCTACATGGTATATATGGTGGTATTTTATCTTTTTAGTACCACAGGTGGGGGTATAAATGGACATTTATTCCACGTTTTCCATGCCTTCTATTCTGGTAGCTGTAAGGTAGCTGTAGTAATAATCAAATAAATTTCATTGCAATTTCACCAGCAAAAGCTTTCTCCAACTCGGAGAATTTCAAAGACTATTTTGAACCGCCTCCATATAAACACTTAGAATGAACACCGTCATAAAACGCCGCATCCCGCAGGGAATGCTGTAAACGAACATGGCGTGTTTGGCCAACGGACGGGGGTATTTAGTTGTTCGAATAAGTCAAGTAAATTCGCTACTTTGCCGGTTTGCCACAATAATTGCTTTGAATAAGATTTGAGTGTATACTGGTTTTACAAACCTTTGCACTCGGGGATGCCCATGAAAACAATCTTTGATCTCTGTCAGCCGCGCGACGAAGTCTTACAAGGGAGCCTCAGCGAAGACATCTTCGCGGCCCGACTCAAGGATGTCATGGACGGCACCGGTGAGGCTGTCTATGCTGATCCGCGCCTGTTCTTCGAGAACACATATCCCACTTCCGGCCTGAAAACGCTCATTACAGATGCCCTTGGCCGGCTGGTGGGAGATGCGTCCGGCAAGAATGCCATAATCCGCCTGGAAACGGCGTTCGGCGGCGGCAAGACACATAATCTGATTGCCCTCTACCACATCGCCAGCGGCAAGGCGCCAGAAGACGCAGTTAAAAAGTTGACGGGAAAGAAACTGGCTATCGTCAAACCTGGTGATATTAATATTGCTGGCGTCATTGGCTCGGACCTGGATCCGACCATTGGCATCTCTCACCCGGAAGATAAGTTGAACACGTTTACATTATGGGGGGAATTGGCCTACCAACTCGGCGGACGGGCCGGCTATGCCCTGGTTCAAGAGAGCGATCACAAGAAGGTTGCGCCAGGGACAGGCCTGTTTGAAACCTTGATTGGTGACCATCCGGCCTTGGTCATGCTGGACGAGATTTCCCGACACTTGCGAGCCGCGATGGGTGTCTCTTTAGAGACGGGCAGAACTACACTCGCTGACCAGACCATAGCGTTTCTGATGTCGCTGCTGGAATTTGCTGCCAGCAAAAAACGCTGCCTGGTCGTCCTTACCCTCGCCGGCGGTGCGGATGCTTTCGCGGCCGAGACCGAGGCCTTGCGTCAGAAGTTGACCGAGGCGCTGCAGATCTCGGCGCGCCAGGAACGTGTGCTGACCCCGACGACCAATGATGAAGTGTATCCAATTGTCACACACCGCCTGTTTAAAGCGATTGACCGCAAGGGCGCAAAACCGGCGTTGGAAGCCTATGCCAAATACTATGCTGAGATGGTTGAGAAGAATGCCGACTTGCCGCAGCGCTGCCTGCGGGCGGAATACATGCAGGAGATGGAGACGGCCTATCCCTTCCATCCGGAACTGCTCAGCACACTCAGCTTGAAAACAGCGACCATCCCAAATTTCAACCAGACGCGCGGCGCTCTTCGCTTGCTGGCTTGGACCATACGTGCCCTTTGGGAAAAGAACGCCGCGGGGACATGGCTCATCCATCCTCATCATCTGGACCTTGCTAATCAGAAAATTGCCGAAGATCTGACTTCCCGTCTTGACCGTCCAAAATTCAAGCAAGTCATTGAAGCAGATATCGTAACGCCGGAAGGAGGTCGGGCGGCACATGCAGAGGAATTGGATCAATCCTTGCTGGCGGCAGGCAAACCGCCCTATACCCAGAGATTGGCGACGACAATCTTCCTGCACAGCCTGACGCAGGGAACAGCCTCGAGCGTGTATC
Organism: Verrucomicrobiota bacterium; assembly: GCA_043825055.1. Classification (GTDB taxonomy): domain Bacteria; phylum Verrucomicrobiota; class Kiritimatiellia; order JAAZAB01; family JAAZAB01; genus VSJD01. Next base: position 1,322 of record JBDRSI010000057.1, on the reverse strand, counting down.
CAGCTGACCTTTTGCTTGCCGTCCTCGAACCAGAGGACGATCCGGCAGTCGTGACGAAAACGTTGGAAAGACTGGCAGACCAGGCCTGGTTCCTCGAATATGACGGTCACCGCTACCTGTTCAAGACCGAGCCATCCATCAACAAAATCATCGCCGACGAGACGCTCCAGGTCGGCACAAGCAAGGCCAAGGCGGAACTGGAAAGCCGCATCCGTCAGATATGGAAGAAGGGGTATTTACAGACAGAATATTTCCCTGTCGAAGCTGTCAATGTAGATGACGATGCCGGCGCACCGAAGCTGGCTATTATCCACTTTGACGCAGCGCAAGCCAGGGCGAGCGATACCACGCCGCCCGATCTGGTGCGCAAGATTTACGAGTACAGCGGCACGCAGGAATCTTTCCGTAAATTCCAGAATAATGTTCTGTTCCTGGTCGCCGATGAAGAGCAGACGGAAAACATGGTAAACGTCGCCCGCCGCTATCTGGCCATTGGGCGTATCGTCGGCGACGCGGAACGGATGCAGACATTCGCCAAAGAACAGAAGGAGAAACTCAAAGCGGCGCGCGATACTGCTGAATTAGACGTACGCGTGGCGATCACCAAGGCCTACCGTTATCTGTATTACCCGACGACCGACGCGGCCAAAGCAGATTCCTACCTGCGCCGCGAGAGCCTACCGGCTCAAGAACAGGGCGACGTGGACAAAGACCAGACGAACGTTGTCTTGCGGGTGTTACGTTCCTTGAGCAAAGTTTTGACTGCCGACGATGAGACCTTGCCGGCCGCGTATGTCAAGGCCAAGGCCTGGGACTTGAACCAGGAGTCCATTACGACCGAGGATCTGCGCAAGACCTTCGCCCGCAAGATTGGCCTGCGCATGCTTTTGGATGTTGGGCAACTCAAGAAGACAATCCAGAACGGCGTCAAGACCGGCGTATGGATTTATTATGACGCCGCCGACGAGTTCGGGTACGACCACGATTCCCCGCCGCCGGCCTGGAAGATCAGCGACGATACCATTCTTTATTTACCGGCGGAAGCCAAAAAGCTGGGCATCCGCATCAAGGGTAAGTGGCAGCCCGGAGGTTCAGAAGGGCCAGCGGAAGCGCTCTGCCCGGTGTGCGGTCGCCCGGAGAGCCAGTGTATCTGTGGCATAACAACAACCGGTCCTGGCCGTCCGCCCAAATTGACCGGCGACGGCGCGGTGGCGCAAGCATTCCAACAAATCGCCGACCAGTGCCAGGAGTACAAGATCGCCCGTCTGAAGCGGTTGTTCATCAAGATCGAAGGCACGGGCAAGCAAATGGCCGGTGCAGCC
>JBDRSI010000056.1:0-6382 GCA_043825055.1 Verrucomicrobiota bacterium | reverse complement strand
CGTCGAAGGGCTCACGTCGAAGCCCTTCGGGTGACCTATTCATGAAGAACGGAAATCTTCATGAATGGGTCAGGTTGGCAACCATCGCCGATATGCCCGCCGGCTGAGAATCCAGGTTCAGCAGGCGCTTAACTTTCATGACGAATTCATCGAAATCAAACGGCTTGCAAAGAGAATCGTCGCATCCCAATTGCATGATTTCATCAATATCACCGCGATAGCCGGAAACAACCAGGAATTTGGTGGTGCGGTGCGGAAGACGCTTGGTCATCGAATCAAAGACGCGTTTTCCGTCAATATCGGGCAAATGGAGATCCAATATCACCAGGTCGGGGTTCCATTCGCCGAAATGGATGCAGGCATCGTAACCGCTTGTAGTGGACTTGAGGTCCAGTCCCGCGCCGGATTCGTGGAGCACCCGCACCATGAGATTCAGGATCGAGGCGTCGTCGTCCACGATCAGAACGCGCAGGGGGGGTGTTTCCACGGGACCGATCGGAATCGGTTTCAGGAGCGCCAGGGCTTGCGCCAGCCATTCACGGGGGGCGCGCGCGCGCGTGGGCTCCAGGTAGGCCATGCAAATACCGTCCATGATCTCCTGCCGCTGTTTTCCCAAGGTTAGCTGGAGACGGGCGGTAACACCGTCCGGCGTCTGCTCGGTGCCGTCGAGCAGAACAATCAGCGCCTGGCTGGCTTCGAACAGGAACGTTTGTTCGGCGGTGCAATCCAGCGCTTCCATTGCCAAAGTTCGGAGGCGCTCGGCGGCCTCTTTGCTTGCCGGGTCGCCGCCGGGAACGGATGGCGCGGCGACCTGGAGGACCAGCATGGCTAACTGCCGGTCGCGGACTTCCATGAAGCGCATGCGGTCGGTGATAAACGCGTCCAAATTCTTTTCCTCGGTATGGATGGGCAGAGTGAAAAAAAACCGACTGCCCTTTCCCGGAATGCTCTCGACCTGAATGATGCCTTCGTGAATGTCGATAATGTGCTTGCTGATCGCCAGGCCCAGCCCGGTGCCTTTACTCCCGGTGTTGTCTTCCGTACGGGCGAGCTGGATGAAGGCCTCGAAAATCCGGCTTTGATCTTCCGGGCGGATACCCGGTCCGGTGTCCTCGATGTCTATCCGAATGACAGCGTTCGCCTGGTCGGCGCGCAGGGTAACAACGCCTTCTTCCGGCGTGAATTTATTGGCGTTGCCTACCAGGTTGGTCAGCACCTGGGCAATCTTATCCCGATCGCAGAGCACATCCGGAAGCGTCTCGGGCATCTCCAGGTTAAACTGTTGATGGCGTAGAAGACATTGCGGGATGAAATCGTGATGACACTGTTTCAGCAGATCAACGAGATTCACGCGCCCGCGATGAAATTCTTCCCGCCCGGACTCAATCCGTCCCAGGTCGAGGACATCATCAATCAGCCCGGCCAGTCGTTCGCAATTCCGGAGGACGGTCTCCAGGCATTCCTTCTGCTGATCGGATACCGCTCCGGCGACGCCGTCATTAACTAATGAGACGAACGTATTAATGATGGTCAACGGGGTGCGTAATTCGTGTGACACGTTAGCCACGAAGCGGGATTTGGATAAATCCATTTCCTTCAGCCGGGTGACCGTCTGTTGCAGTGCCTCTTCCGCCTTTTTCCGCTTCGTGATATTGCGCACAAAAAAGCAGAGATGCCCTTCCGGGGTCAGGACCAGCCGGTTGGTGGCGATTTCGGCCGGGAACGTCGTGCGGTCTTTCCGGATACATGAGGCTTCGATCAGCGTGTAGCGGCGCTGTTCAATGTTCCGGCGGAGTGTCGCCAGCAGGACTTCTGTGGCGCCGGCAATGATGTTAATGATGTTGAGCCGGCTGAGCTCGTCCTTGGTATAGAGCAGAAAATCCATGGCGCGTTCATTGACGTCCATGATCCGGCCGGTGGCATCGGTGATTAGCACGCCGTCGTAAAGGCTCTGAAGCAGTTCATGGTAAAGCACCGTGTCCGCGGATTCGTCCAAGGGCGCCGACCCCTTTTTCTTCACAATAACCCGTGGGACTTTTTGCACTACCGCGGTTTCGGATTCCTCAAACGGAATCGCGATCCGGACGGTTCTGGCAAAAGACTCATCTCCCGTCGTGGCTGTTTCCATAAACCCTTTTCTATATAAATTAGGCCCCCGATGCCGGATCGGGAGCCTAATTCCTAATTTAATTGATTGCCTGCCAAGAAGAATCTACATGTTTAATTATTGACATTGCGGGCGGGTTGTCAATCTGTTTCTAGGGCGGATTGGGCATTGCCAAGTCTCTGCAAATCTGGTAACTAATTTCTGTTTGGTATGGGAACTGTATAGGAGCTTTTAGCCATGACGTTTGGAAACATGTTTACGGTCGTGGAAATGGGCGCGCTCGTGCTCGTGCTGTGGGAATTCTTGTGGGGCCTGAAACGGGGACTTTCGGGCGAGCTCTCGCGCCTGATCAGCACGGTGGTCGTTTTGACTGCCGGCCTGCGGTTCTCCCCGACCTTAGGCCGTCTGCTGACCGATAATACAAGGCTTTCGGAGAACCCTGAACTGGCGCTGGCCGTGGCGTTCCTTCTGATTGTGGTCTGTTTTGCGCTCCTGTTCCTCATTTTGCGCTTGATCCTGCGCCTGCTGATGTCGGTCAAGTTCAACGACAAGATTGACCGTTCCGGGGGCGGCTTTGCCGGTCTCTTGCGCGGGGTGCTGATGGCGCTCCTGTGCGTGTATGCGATCGGCTTGTGGCCCCATGAATACCTGCAGAACGTGGTGCGCAAGCAATCCATCGTCGGGCGGACGGTCTTCCAGTGTGCTCCGTGGGCAATCGCAAAACTGAATGCCATTCGCTGGCTTGACGTCGGCGTGAAGCCGCCGCTTACCTCGTCGCTCCCGCCGATTCCGGAACTGCCGGTGGAAATAGAGTAACCATGCCGCTCAAGGTCCCTCATGCCGTGCTGGAGGAGATCCGTCTCAATAATGATGTTGCGACGGTGATTGGCGCCTATTTCACACTCCAGCGCAGTGGCGCCACCTTCAAAGCCCTCTGCCCGTTCCACAAGGAAAAGACGCCGTCCTTCATGGTCAATCCCCAGCGCCAGACCTACCACTGTTTCGGATGCGGCGCGGGCGGGGACGTATTCCGGTTCGTCATGGATTACGAGAAGGTGGATTTCATGACGGCCGTAAAAATGCTGGCCCAGCGCGCGGGTATCCGGCTGAAGCTGGAATCGGATGGCGATAACGGCCAGCCCGGCAAGGAGGCGCTTTACGAAATCAATGCGCTCGTCGCCAAATTCTACCAGCAGTTCCTGCTCAAGCGCCCGGAAGGCGAAGCCGCGCGGAAATACCTGACATCGCGCGACCTGCCGGCCTCAACCATCGAGGAGTTTATGATCGGCTTCGCCCCGGAGCGCTGGGACACCGTCCTGCGCTGGGCCGAAAAAAAATACACACGCGAACAATTGGAAGCTGCCGGCCTGATCATCCCGGCCCGGCCGCGGCCCGAGGATCCATTACCGACCGAAGGTCCCGCGCGCTGGTATGATCGCTTCCGCAACCGGCTCATGTTTCCCATTCAGGACGAGCAGGGGCGTGTCGTGGGGTTCAGTGGGCGCGTTTTGGCTGCCGAGGTCGAAGCGGCCAAATATGTCAACACGCCGGAGACCGTGCTGTTCCGCAAAGGCCACATCCTCTACGCGCTTCATAAGGCGCGCCGTGCCATCGTGGAGTCGCGCGAGGCCATCGTCTGCGAAGGGCAGATTGACGTCGTCCGCTGTCACCTGGCCGGATTTCCGACGGCGGTGGCGGCCCAGGGCACGGCGTTCACCGCCGACCATGCCCGCATTCTGAAGCGCTATGCCGACAGTATCGTGCTCGTCTTTGATGCCGACCGTGCCGGGCAGGACGCCGCCTTGCGTGCGGCGGACACGTTTCTCCAGGTGGGGCTGGTAGTGCGCATCGCGGCGCTCCCAGCGGGTGAGGACCCCGATTCGCTGATCCGCCGCAAGGACGGCGCGATCGCATTTAAAAAACTTCTCCAGGATGCCAAGTCTGCATTGGATTTTCAAATTGACGTGCTCTCCGGCCGCGAAAAGCCGGACACGGAAGCCGGCCTGATGCGGCTGGCCACGGCCGTGGTGGCCACGATTGCGCGCACGCCCAATGCGGTCCAGCAGGCTCGGCTTCTTCAGCAGGCCGCCGCGCGCCTGGCCGTGCCGGAGCCGGCGCTCCAGCAGGAATTGGACAAAGTTCTGAAGCGCAGTCGGCCGGTAGTCGTAGCGCCCGCGCCCCAACAAGCGGATCCGGCGATGCCGCGGCCGAATAATGAAATTGCATTGGCGGAGCATCTGGTGGTCAATTCGGAATTGTCGCATTTGGTCCAAAAATATCTTCCGCTGGACATGGTGACCGATTCCCTGTGTCGGCAGGTTCTGAAGGCCTGCCTGCAGGCGGTTGAGACGGAAAGGGAAGTCATGAGTGTCATCTCGGAACTGGACAATGAGGAACGGGACTTGTCCCGGTTTGTGGCCCAGACGCTGGCCACGCCTTCAACCTCTCGGGAAGGTCGCTGTGCGGGACAGTCAGCCCTGTCCCGATTTGCGGCCCAGGCCCTGGCGGCGCCGGCCAAAATCAAAAGCGATTTTGCGACCCGGGAGGAGTCGGCCAAATCGCTTATCCTGGGCATCCGCACGGCGGCGCTCCAGCGGCGCCGCAAGGAGATCGAAAAACAACGCCAAACTGCGCGGGTCAGCGCGGGATCCAAGCTGACCTCCGCGGAGGAGAAAAAGCTGGATTTGGAATATACTCAACTGGGGTATGATATTGCCAAGCTTAAGCAGTGGGACACCGCCGTGCCGGTCATGGAAGGGATGTGAAGGCTGAGGACGTTGTAAAATCGCTGGACCTTTATAGAAGACTCATTTGTTTAAACCGTTTTCCGGTTGGCAACGAAACTGGCCCCGTATCCTGCGTGATGGGTTCGGGGTCCGGTTCCTCGACCGGCGGCGGGAACGGCGGCTCGCCCGTTGTCTTGGCGCCCAGCGATTCCAAGTAAGGCCCGACAGTTTTTCGATTATAGGCTGTAATGCCCATATCGAATAATTGCTTGTTCACATCCTGTTCCTTGTCCGGGTCATATTGGCAGGTAAAGATGGGGATGCCCGCTTTCACCGTTCGTTTAATGGCGTTAAAACTTTTCGTCCCTTTTTCCGAGGATGGCGTAAAAACAACATCGGCCAAAGCGCAAGCCACCCAGTTACGTAAGAGTATGTTGGGCCGCTCGATGCGCTTCCGGTTCGGCTCCGTGATGGAAAGCACCAATAATTCGCCGGCCTTGGCGCGGCGATAATATTCCTCCTTCTGGGGGAATCCGGTAAACGGGCCTTTGTAACCGAAGCGATCGCCCAGAAAATTATCCCAGGTTTCCTGCAACAATCCCCGGATGGTCAGCATTGTCACCGATCGCAGGCGCAAAGGGTCGGTGGGAGTATCCATGGCCAGCCGGAATATTTCCGTTTCCATAACGGCATGCCACGGGCCAATGTAATTGAGCGCGTATTCTCGAATCTTGAACAACATTTCGTTCGAGGCCAGCATGGCGCGCGCCGACGCCAGATCGGCGCAGATGACGGCCATGGAAAAGCGCTTCAGCAATTTCAGCGGCCCATGGTAGTAAAGCACAGGCGCCTCGGCGCCCATGCGCTGAGTAAGTTTGTCGGGATAGTTTGAATCCCCGGGTTTTAAGACTTGATAGTCCATATTTTTTTTGCCAGTTCTTGGATTTGAGCTTCCATGGCCTGTGTATCACCGCCCCGCGACACTTCCTGATGCGCCGACTGGGACAGTTCGGCCAATTGCCGATGAACCGCGTTTTTTTCATTGAACAGTGGAATAGCAATATTCTGGACCACCGAAGGCGCGCCGAAGCCCCGACCCCCGGAGGAAAAACTGCTGATGAAATCATTGATCAAGTCGGAATTGAGGATGGCGCAAAGATAATGCGCCTCGACAGCGCTGCCTGCCGTGATAAATGAGGTCGTATCTGTGGAAACCAGCGGTTTTGTCCCGAATGGCGTGCGCCAGGTGGAGACAACCGCCGCCGACATGCGGGAAGCCATCCGCTTCCAGACGACACGATGGCGCGCAAACGATTCCGAACTGATATTATACATTGAATAAAATGGCGCTGTTGCAATGCGGCGCATTATTTTCCCGCTTTTTTTAATCTCTCTATGAAAATATTTTTGATAAGCGGCACGCTTCGTAAGAATTGTTTTGAACTGAATGAGATATGCATACGTCAATGGCTTGTTCAAAGACAACAATTCCTCATCAAATCCTTGTCTCTTATCAGGATCTTGTGAAATGAGAAGATAAAAATACCTG
>JBDRSI010000055.1:0-3979 GCA_043825055.1 Verrucomicrobiota bacterium | reverse complement strand
ACGGCTCGGGCGTTTGCTTCCTTGGGCTTCCGGTTCGGCGTTGCCGCTTACCCGGCCAAGGTCACTACATGTCATACAGGCAATTACATGGTTGAATCCTTTCATTCAACAAGTTGAGTGCGCCTTTCTTGGCGCACCGGAGGCACGGAAACACGGATCTTTCTGATAGCAACAAGAAAAGAAACCGGAACATTGCCCGCGAAACACGCGAAAGGACGCGAAAAAAGAAAAGATTTCCCTTTTAAATTTAGCGTTCTTTTCGCGTGTTTAGCGGGTAAATTCTTTGGGGTGCGGGCACAGCCCGCATTAGAATCATTACGTAACAAAGATGGTTACAGCCGTTCGCGCACATGCTGAACGGCCGCCGCCACCTCGGCCTGGATGATGGCATCCTTCGGCAGGACTTCCGCCACCTGCTCCAGCAGGCGACGCTGGACAAGCCTTTGGTACGAAGGGCGAAAATTGAGGTCATAAACCCACGAAACCTGGGTTAGGAAAAAATCGGCCAGGGACTTGATGTTCGCGTAGGCGACCGGCTGGCGCGCACGGATATCGGCCAGGACACGCGGGTTAACGGGCCCTTCCAAGTCAAGCGCAAGGATCAATTCCGGATGACACTGGATCTCATCGTTTTTCCAGACCTGGTAGAGAGTCTGCATAATATCCAGCTTGTCCGCGTCGCGAATCATGAGCACAAAGCGACGCACGTCGGCGGCCATGCCGCTCGGCACCGTCTGGCGATTATGATAGCCAATCCCCGCTACGATTATTTCCTGATCGGCCGGCTCGCAAATCTTTAGCACCTGGGCGCTGTCCAGAACCTGCAAGCCGACCTGGCCGTGATTAACGGACCGATCGTCACGCAGGGTCCGGTACTGGGCATACTGGGGAAACCGGCCAATGTCATGCAGCCATCCCAAAATACGCGCGGTATGGATGTCGTCTTCCGCCAGGCCCAAGTCGCGGGCAATGGCGGTCATGTCTTCCGCCACGCGTTGGCAATGGTCCCGCTTGATCCGCAGGACTTCCGATTCGGCGTTCCCGTTGATAAAGGGACGGACGTAATCCAAAAACCATTGTTCCAGATGAATGGCCACGTGAGCATGCATATGGCGGGAAAGATTACCAAGCGGCACTGAAAATGCAAGTTCGCCAAAAGAAGGATTGCGTTTTGACACCGGCCATATTATGGTTCCGGCCTTACGAAAGGATGATATAATATGGCCGGCATCTGGAAGCAGTTCACCCGGCGCGAGGCGTCGCCGCTGATTCAGTTTATTAAATACGCGATTTGCGGCGGGGGCGCGGTAACGGTGCACGTCATCGTTTTTTTCCTGCTCTCCTGGCTGATCATCCCCGCACTCAATGACAAGGATGTCGTCGTCCGGCTGTTGCATCTATCGGCCGGCGACATTAGCGACGCCATCCGCGCGCGCAACGCCATGATCAACAACGCCCTGGCTTTTCTGCTCTCCAACCTGGCGGCCTACATCCTGAATATCCTCTGGGTTTTCGAATCAGGCCGGCGTTATCCGCCGCTGGATTTGGCCTTGAGCAAACTGGGGCTCATCCAGCGCGCGACGCTGCGCGCCTGCGCCCACCGCACGGTGGAAGTGGCCCTGTTTTATGCCGTCTCGGGCATTGCCATCGCAATCGGCACCTTCATGATGGGCGCGCTGATCAACCAGTGGCACTTCACTACTACGGTGGCCTTCGGCGCGCAATGCGTGATCGCGGTCCTGATCAACTTCGCCCTGCGGAAGTTCCTGATCTTCAAGAGCTGATCAGCTCATGGGCTGATCCGCGTCCGCAGGATTGCGAGCGCCGTGGCCCGCGCCGCGTTGCCAATCTCCAGGTGGTACTGCATAAAAAGTCCCAGGATGCGCTCCAGTTCCCGCGTCTGCCGGGGCGTGCATGCCGCGCTTTGCGCCGAGCGCCAGGACCGCGACGACTGCCAGAAGCGCAGCATCCCCAGAATGTCCGGCGTGATCGGCATCCCGACCTCTTCGAGTCGGGACGAGGGCGCACACGTCTTGCAAAGAACGCCGCCGCGCACACAGGAGAACACGGAAGCTTCGCGTGCTCCGAGGGCCGGCGCCCGTCTGTCGTCTGTCGTCTGCCGTCTGTCGTCTGTCGTCAGCGGATGGTGGCAGAGCAGGCATTCCTTGAGTTGCGGGGAAAGCCCCATGACCTTCATCAGCTTTAATTCAAACCAGAACAGGCCAAGCTCCAGGGCCGATTGATCGGCAAAATAATCGAGGGCCATATCCAGCAGATGGAAGAGTTCCGGGTGCGGCGCGTACAGCGGCGAAATCCGCGCGACCAGCTCGGTAAAGTAAGAGGCACACGCTGTCGCCCGCCAGCGCGACCGCAAGGGCGTCCGCGGCTTGAGCGGCGCGCATTCCTTGACGATGTGCAGACCCCGGAACAGGCGCAGGTAAACCAGCAGTTCGCAGGTGTAAAACAAGTCCATCTGGCCCATGAATGGACTGCGGCGGCGATGCGCACCCTTGATGATCGTGGCGATCTTGCCGTGGTCGCGGGTCAACCACAGAACCACGCGGGAAGTTTCCGAGAAGGGACTCATCCGCAAAACAATGGCCTGGGTTTTGATGATCATAGGCTGCAGGCTGCCAGGCTGTTGGCTTTTAGGGGATTCGGATTAAAGAGTTCTTGGTTCCTCGTTCTTCGTTCCGAATTCTGCATTCTGCATTCTTCATTCTGCATTTCTTCCCCAGAGCCCTGTCATGAGCCCATCCCGCCGGGCCCGCTGTATCCAAAGTAATTCCCGCCGCCGCATGCGGCGCTGTTCCATGACCGTGCGATCGTTTGCCCCGGTCAAATGGTCGCACCCATGCGCCAGGTACAGGGCCAATTCGTCGGCCGCGTTGCCCGTGGTGAGCGCGGTCGAACCGCCCCGGCGCGCGCCTTCTTCCAACGCCCGTTCCACATTGAGATGAATCTCGCCGCCGGTCCCCGCGCCGCCGCCGGGCATGGGCGAGAGCGTGAACGTGATGACATCCGTTGCGCGCGCATGATCGAGAAAAGTCCTGTTGAGGAGCGTAATCCCGGCGTCATCGGTCAACACCACGGCCACCTCGTCCCACGGACATTCAGGATGCGGGCGCCTCGCAGTAGAGTTTCGCAAGGCGAAACACACTGCGTGGCTGCCCTGAAGTGTACCGAGTCTGCGAGACTCTACTTTAGGGCGCGCCGCCTGGAGCATAAAAAACCGCGCGAGCGCCGCGAGCTTACGAACGTTCGGCCGGCGTCTCGTCTGCCGATTGTGGACGGATATTTTCATCGCTGGGATAGGCAATGCGCCCGTGCAACATGTTGCTCAAGGTGAAGATCAGCACGCGCCGGATGGTATTGATTTCCGCCATGGTCAGGTCGCACACATCCAGTTGGCCGTCCTGAAGCTTGGAATTAATTACGTCGCGCACCAGGTCTTCCATGTTGCCGGGCGTAATTTTTTCCAACGACCGCGAGGCGGCCTCGATGGCGTCCGCCAAACTCAACACGGCAATTTCACGGGACTGCGGCTTGGGCCCGGGGTAGCGGAAATCCTCTTCCTTCACGCCGGACACGGCAGCGTCGGGCGCGGCTTCGCCGCGCTGGACATTGGCCTTGTGATAAAAATAAAACACCAGTCCCGACCCATGGTGCTGTTGAATGGCCTCGACCACCGCACGGGGTAATTTGTGGCGCAGGGCCAGATTGACGCCCTCCTTGACGTGGGAAATGATGAGCAAAGTGCTCATGCTGGGCGACAAATCGTCATGCGGGTTTTGGCCGTACTGGATATTTTCGGAAAAGAAGGCGGGCTTGACCAGCTTGCCGATGTCATGAAAATAGGCGCAGATTCCGGCGCGCAGGGCATTGCCGCCGATGGCGGCCACTGCGGCCTGCGTCAGGTTCGCCACCATCAGGCTATGGTGATAGGTGCCGGGCGCCTCGATCGCCAGGCGCTTTAACA
>JBDRSI010000054.1:0-4287 GCA_043825055.1 Verrucomicrobiota bacterium | reverse complement strand
ACCGGAATGGAAGGCTGTCGCGCACATCTCCTTTTTCGAATGCGTCAAACTGCTCCAGTACTGTCATACCGCGATACCAAGGCGTTCGATCCGACGGTGACACGACGTTTACCCCCTTGAACGCGCTGATGGGAATAAAGCTCACCGCATGCACATTCAATCTCCCAAGGAAGTCCGTGTACTCTTTCCTAATTCCGTTGAAAATCTCTTCTTTATACCCGACCAGGTCCATCTTGTTGACTAGAACCGAGACCTGCCCGATGCCGAGCATGGATATCATGTAGCCGTGACGTCGGGAATTCTCTTTTATGCCTTCCTCCGCATCAATGACAATGAACGCTGCGTCGGCCCGCGCCGCGCCGGTAATCATATTCTTCAGAAACTCTATGTGGCCGGGGGCATCAATAATGATGTAGCGCCGTTTCTCCGTCTTGAAAAAACAGCGCGCCGTGTCAATGGTGATTCCCTGTGATTGCTCATCCTTGAGAGCATCCAGCAGAAAAGCATATTCGAACGGCTTCGCGTTTCGCACGCACATGGTCCGGACCTGTTCAAGTTTTCCCTGCGGCAGAGAGTTTGTGTCGGCGAGCAGCCTCCCGATCAGGGTGCTTTTGCCGTGGTCCACGTGACCCACCACCACCACACTAATTTGTTCCATTTCCGCGCTCACATGTATCCTCCCCGCCGCAATGTTTCGAGTCCGCCGCCGTCTTCCTTATCCTGTTCGCGGCCGGACCGCTCGGCGATATTAGCGAACTTCCCGGTCTTCAATTCTTCAATGACCTCCTGCACATTGCCGGCCGTGGATTCCACCGGCGCGGTGCATGGCCAGCACCCGAGAGAACGATATCTCTTGCCGTCCCCCCGGTTGAAATAGAGCGGGACTACCGGAATGTTTTCCTTTCCTATGTATTCCCATATATCCAGTTCAGTCCAGTCCAGGAGAGGATGGACGCGGACATGCGTGCCGGGAGCGAAATCCGTCTTGTACTGCCCCCATAGTTCGGGAGGTTGATCGCCGACATCCCACTCGCTGTCTCTATCCCTCGGTGAAAAGTAGCGCTCCTTGGAACGGCTACCCTCTTCGTCTGCCCTGGCGCCGACAATGACCCCGGTGTATGGTTCCTTGTTGGTGTCTTCGACATATTTGCCGAGTTTGTGATCAAACCTGAATCGCGTCCAATCTCCTGAAAGAGTATGCTTCAGGGCTTCGCTCTTGAGGACCTTGCAGCACTCCAGTCGGCTGAGCTTGCCGTCAGGGAAGGTCCTTTTCTCGGCAATAGCCTGCGTGTTCTGGCCCACGATCATGTTGAGACGCCATTCGCGGGCGAGTTTATCCCGGTACGCAATCATTTCCGGCATCTTGAAAGCAGTGTCAATATGGACCAGCGGGAACGGAACATGGCCGAAAAACGCCTTGCGCGTCAGCCACAGCATGGCCGTGCTGTCCTTGCCAATGGACCACAGCATAACCAGGCTCTTGAATTCCCGATAGGCTTCTCTCAGGATATGAACGCTGGTTGCCTCTAGTTTTTCCAAATGAGTCATCTTCAATTCTGCAATGTTCTGCAGTCCTGTTTATCACCTTTAATGTGCAATCCGCATTCCTTGTGTTCCGGGCTTTCCCACCACCAGCGGCCCGCGCGCGAATCTTCTCCCGTCCGGACCGCGCGCGTACACGGCTCGCAACCGATGGACGGATAACCGAAGTCGTGCAAACGATTGTACGGGAGGTCGTGATGACGTACGTAGTTCCACAACTGTTCAAACTCCCAGGCAGCAAGCGGACTGATCTTGATGATCCCCCCATGGGCTTCGTCGCGCACGACAGGCTTGAGATCGCTGCGCGTGACGCCTTGTCCTCGCCGCAGACCCGTGATCCACGCCTTCAGGCCGGAAAGAGCCCGGGACAAAGGTTCGACTTTCCGTATCTGGCAACACTCGTGCCGTGCTTCCAAGCTTTCATGGAACGAAAAAAGGCCTTTTTCCCGTTCCAGCCTTTCCACATCATCTCTCTTAGGAAAATACCATTCAATGCCCACACCCAAGCGCCTGCACACCGCATCCGCGCATTGATAAGTCTCCTCGTTGAGCCGCCCGGTATCGATAGCGAATACTCTGGCATCCGGCCTTACCTGCACGGCCATGTGCACCAGAACGACATCTTCCAAGCTGAAGCTGCAGGCCAGCGCAACGGCCGGATGAAACGAATCCAACCCCCATTTCACCAAGTCTTGCGCATCATCGGTGGCCGGAAACTTAATAGAGCGCTCTGATTCCATTGTGGGCTCTGCTCCTATGTTTATGTCTAGGAATTTCAAAGTTACATGGTTTGTCATTCCGAGCGGAGCGAGGAATCTCGGCCAGGGTGATTAATACTGCTGAGATCCTTCACTTCGTTCAGGATGACATAACAGTTGCCCCACTGCGGGGCCTATTTCATCTCGGCTGCGCGTTTCATCAGATACTGTACGCCGGCATCGAATTCTCCGCCATCGCCAGCTCCTTAGCGACCATGGCGCTCAGGGTAATAGACTCCATCGCCGCGACCAGTTTTGCATCCACTTCCTTCCAGACCTCCCGTGAAGCGCACGCATTGCTGCGAGGACATGCGGTTGGGGTAGTCACGCACGCCACCAGCGTGCAGTCTCCTTCCAGCACCGTAAGAATGTCCCGGAGCGTGATCGTTAATGGCGGTTTCGCCAGCGCATAGCCGCCGTGGGGGCCTGCCGTAGCGCGGATCAATCCCGCCGCCTTCAAGCGATTGGCGATCTGCCAAAGGTATTTCTCGGAAATTGCCTGACGCTTGGCCACTTGTTTCAAGGAGACTTTATCCTGTGCATTACCGTTCGTGGCCAAATCAATCATGAATCGCAATCCATAACGGCCTTTAGTTGAAATCTTCATTACTATACCCTACTACTCCTATTGATTTAGTAGTGAATATACGTGACCATATTTTTTTGTCAACAATTATTTTAGGATATTTTTTAATGGTTACCGCCCAGAAATTGCTGACCTCAACAGTGTATTCGAACAAGGCTGCGGATTCTGGGACGGCCGGTCGGAACCGGGCCTGGGCATTCGGTGAAAAACCATCGTAAACAGCCTGATATTGCGGCTATCAAACTGTCTTCTGATTGGTCTGATGGATTGCTTCCGCATCGTTGAGGAACAAGGTCAGCGGACTGGTGGAGACGGCCTCCTCGCTCTGGGGCGACCAAGGGTCCGTCCTGCGAATAAGCCTATTTTTGGCCCTGCCCCGCATGCGATCACAACGTTTTGAATATAACAGGGCATGTCCAGAAAAGCCATTTGAAAAAGGCCCTCCTTCGCCAATGCGCTACGAAGGGCAGGCGGCATGGGCGACGGCCTAGATGGCAGGCCCGCAGCCGCACGGCGTCACAGTGCCGCGGCCAGTTGCCGGAGCCGGCCAGCGTCCTTCTTCCATGTCTTTGCCGTAGTCCGGTCCAGAATCGTAAGCATCTGGTCTTTCGGCGTCTTCTGCCCGTTGGTCAGCAGTTTCGGCATGGCAGACTGAAGGGCACGCCGGAATTCCTCCCGGCCGGGTTGGAAGTAATGCTTTAGAACAATATCGGTCGTCTTGTGCCCCGTGACCTTCTGAACAAGCTCAAGCGGCACCCCGGCGGTCAGCGCCAGCGTGACCCATGTAACACGGAAGCTGTGGAAGTCGCGCACACTCGCCCGGCGTAAGCCGTCCTTGCGGTCGGCATGGATTTCACCCCGGACCGGGGCGATGTTTTCCCGGGCCTTAACGATCTCGCCTTTCTCATCTGCGCCTGAACCATTCTCGGCGGGATCCCTGAACCCGGCGGCGGCAAACACCTTGCGGACCCGCCAGGTAATCCCATCAGGGTTCTCCGCGTACATCTTCGCCTGCCGCGGGAAGACATATTCTTCATACGGCTTCAAGGTTGCCAGTTCGTCGTAGAGCATCGGGAAAATCGGAATACTCACGGTAACACCAGTCTTGGCCGTCTTCACCGTGATGAACCGGTGGGCAAGGTCAACATCCTTCCAGCGCAACAGGCAACAGTCCCCCCGCCGCATGGCCGTACAAATCCCGGTAATGAGGAGCGGACGGATGAAGTCATCAACCCGCGCCGCGTCCACAATGGCTTTGAGTTCTTCCGGTGTGAACGGTTTGCGGAAGACTGTTTCGGTCTCGCGCGTTGGCAAGCCGTAGAATGGATTGACGCTTCCGGCCGGCAACAGGTACTTGTAGGCCGCCCGAATGAGCTTTAGCGTGTCATTCCACGTCTTAGC
>JBDRSI010000053.1:0-3017 GCA_043825055.1 Verrucomicrobiota bacterium | reverse complement strand
GCCCAACCCGGAGGCGGTGTTTGCCATTCTGCGGGCCGTTAACGGCACGCCCGCCAACACCTGGATGATTGGCGATAATCATACCGATATCGCCGCCGCGCACCGCGCGGACATTCACAGCATTTTTGTGGCCTATGGATTCGGCACGCTGGGTCCGGAAAAACCGGAGATGACGGCCGCCGGTTTTGATGAGGTGGTTGCCTTGTTTTTGAATGATTGCTGATACGGGCTACGCCCGTAACACAAAAAATTTGCCCGCTAAACACGCGAAAGGACGCGAAATTTCCGATACTAAACTGCTTGTGGAAATAGCAACATAGAAAAACGCGTAAGAAAAGATTATGACAGACAGTAGTGTGGATAAAGATTCTTTTCTTCGCTGGACTGGCGTCCGTCGTCTGTCGTCTGTCGTCAATCCTTCGCCTCCCAAGCCCATCCGTGCCCTCTGCCTGTTGTCCGGTGGGCTGGATAGCCAGTTGGCCGCACGATTGTTGCTGGAGCAGGGCATTGAAGTCCATGGACTGACGTTCACCAGCATTTTTTTCGGCGCGCGGGCGGGGGAGCAGGCGGCCCGTCAACTGAACATTCCGCTGTTGATTGAGGATTTTACACCAACCATCCTGGCCATTCTTGCCCATCCTAAGCATGGGTTCGGGGCCGGGTTGAACCCGTGCATTGACTGCCACATTGCCATGGTTCGGCGGGCGGGCGAACTGATGCGGGAACGCGGCTTTCAGTTTATCAGCACCGGCGAGGTGCTGAACCAGCGGCCCATGTCCCAGCACCGCAAGGCGCTCCAGCAGGTGGCGTCGGAATCGGGTGTCGGCGATTATCTCCTGCGGCCGCTGAGCGCCAAGCTATTGCCGGAGACCGAACCGGAAAAACGGAGCTGGGTGGACCGCGCACGGCTGTTGGCGTTTGAAGGCCGTAACCGCAAGCCCCAGATGGCACTAGCCCGCGAGCTCGGTATCACGGACTACCCCCAACCGGCTGGCGGCTGTCTGTTGACCGATCCCCTTTATGGCAAGCGGCTCAAAGACCTGAAAACCCATGAAGGATTAGGTGACGTAGCGGATATTTTGCGGTTGCGCGTAGGCCGCCATTTCCGGGTGGGTTCGGTGAGGGTGATCGTGGGACGGAACCAGGCGGAGAACCAGCAATTGGAAAAAGAGCGGAATGCCTCCGAATATCTGCTCAAGGCCAAGGACGTTCCCGGTCCCAGTGCCATCCTGCCCCCTGGCGCCACGGAAGACGAACTCCAGCAGGCCGCGGCGATCTGTGCGCGCTACAGCGACTTTTTCCCCGGTCAGCCCGTGGTCATGGAAATCCAAGGTCCCCAGGGCCCGCGCCCGCTCAACGTATTGCCCGCCACTCCGGACATGGTTGCAAGCCGGCGGATATAGGCATTATCATCAAAACTGATCGTCTGAACGGACGCTTGCCAAACTAAATGAAACATTGCATAGTAATAGTCATATGAAGGCGCGCCAACAACAACCGTGCTGTGACGATGAATGGTCGGAATGGTACCATTTAACCCCCGCCGAACGCTGGCGGGAAAGCGGAAAACTGTGGAACTATTACCTGGCAATAGGAGGTTCGCTTGATCCGGAACCCGATTCTCAAAGTCCTTTCCGTGATGCGTTCCCATCGTGTCCAAGCCCTGCTAATGGGCGGTCAGGCGTGCATCTTTTACGGCGCAGCCGAGTTTAGCCGGGATATTGATATCCTCCTGCTGGCCGAACCCGGCGCACGCAAAGCGCTGTTACGAGCCCTGGGGGAACTGAAAGCCGAATGTATTGCCGTGCCTCCATTTTCTATCGATTAGGCCTCCCGATTGATCTCTCAAGCAATTAATAGGCGTCGGTGCCTTGATATATCACCAGGAGATATATCATCAGATCGCCTGGTTTTTGTATCGCGCAAGTTTAGTGTAATGGTATTAGATCGTGGCAATTGCAACGGGGGACGGCTACAATGCCCTGCAACCCGGAAAGGAGCGTCCCATGCAAGCAACGATCAAAGACGGCAAGCTCATCATTGAAATTGACCTGCAAACCCCGCCGGCGCCAAGCGCCAGCGGAAAAACGCTCGTGGTCGCCAGCACCCATGGCAACCAGGTGACCAGCCTGATGATCGAAGGTCAGCCTGTAGTCATCGGGGTGAACGCGTATATCAAGAAGGTGGGAAAGCAGGGGTAGGCTCACCCGGCGGAACGCCGATCGCCGCTACAGCATGTCCTTCATCACCGGATTACTCTGCCGCCCGATGCCTTCCACAACGCATTCGATACGGTCGCCGCTCTGGAGATAGACCGGCGGGGTGCGCGCGGAGCCGATGCCGGCGGGCGTGCCGGTGGCGAGCACATCGCCGGGCTGGAGCGTGATTGTCGCGCTGATGAAGGCGATCAGAAACGGGATATTGAAAATCAGGTCGGCCGTCGTGCCGTCCTGGAACATCCGGCCATTGATGGCGGAGGTCAGCCGAAGACGGTGCGGATCGGCGATTTCGTCCCAGGTGACCAAGAACGGGCCCAACGGGCAGAACGTGTCGGGACTTTTGCCGCGGAACCACTGGCCTGCCGCGCGCTGGGCCTCGCGGTCAGTGACATCGTTGAGCACGCTATAACCGGCCACATATTCCAGGGCGTCGCGTTCGGCCACCCGGCGCGCGATCTTGCCGATCACCACGGCCAGTTCCACCTCGCCATCCACTCGTGTCACGCCTTTTGGCATGATGATCGGGTCGGCCGGCCCAATCAGGGCGGTTGGCGCCTTGCTGAATAAAATGGGGCTCTCCGGGATTTTGGCGTCAAATTCCCTGGCATGCGCGGCGTAATTTTTACCCAGGCAGATGATTTTGCCCGGCCGGGCTACGGGCGGGCCCAGGCGCATACCTTCGGCCGGGACCAGCTTGCGCCCGGGCTCGCGCAGCAGGTTGGCCAGGCGCTCCAGCCCGAAATGGGCAAAGAAATGCTCGTTATAGTCCTCGATGTCGAAGGCCATGGCGCGGACATC
>JBDRSI010000052.1:0-3998 GCA_043825055.1 Verrucomicrobiota bacterium | reverse complement strand
GGTATCCTGCGGATCGAGATGCATTTTCTGCCGGACGTCTATGTCACCTGCGAGCAGTGCCGCGGCCGGCGTTATAACAGTGAAACGCTGGAAGTTCATTATGCCGGCAAGTCCATCGCCGAGGTGCTGGCCATGACCATTGATGAGGCCCTGGATTTTTTCAGCCGCGTTCCGGCCCTCAAACAAAAGTTCAAGACGCTTTCGGAAGTCGGGCTTGGGTATGTCCAGTTGGGCCAGTCGGCCACTACGCTTTCCGGCGGAGAGGCCCAGCGGCTGAAACTATCCGCGGAGCTCAGCCGCAAGGCCACCGGGCGAACCATATATCTGCTGGATGAGCCGACCACCGGTCTGCACTTCGCCGATATCCAGAAACTGCTTGACGTGCTCCACCGCTTGCGCGATGCCGGCAATACGATCGTGGTCATCGAACACAATGTTGAGGTGATTAAGACCGCCGATTACATCATTGACCTGGGGCCGGAAGGCGGCGACAGCGGCGGCGAGATCGTTGCGGCGGGCACGCCCGAAGAAGTCGCCGCCTGCGACCGCTCATATACCGGCCAGCTTTTGCGGAAGGTATTGGGTGAGGCCGGGCGGCTGAATGCATGATTCCATGCATAGGGATATTCAATGTAACAAATATTCTGGATTCCCGTTTTCACGGGAATGACAGAATGAGTACACATGCTTGTCATTCCCGACTTGATCGGGAATCCATGATTTTCTTTGTTGCCGCCTTCAGGGCCCAATTCAATGTATAGGAATTTCAATCCGGGTAGCCGCGCCCATGCGGGCGTGGATTCTTCCGGCGACCACGGGCTTACGCCCGCGGCTACATGAAACAGTTTTCGCCGTATCGGACTATTTTATCCGGGGAACCCTTCGCGCCGCAGGCGCGCGGGCACGGCTGCGTTGTAGGCCTTGAAGAACGCGGCCACATCAGGCTCGCCGGACCAGCCCGCCGTGGCCAGCGACAAGCCCACGCGCCGCAAATCCCGGGCCGCGCGTCGGCGGGTAATCCAGCCGCGCCAGTGA
This sequence comes from Verrucomicrobiota bacterium, assembly GCA_043825055.1. GTDB lineage: Bacteria > Verrucomicrobiota > Kiritimatiellia > JAAZAB01 > JAAZAB01 > VSJD01. Next base: position 2,963 of record JBDRSI010000052.1, on the reverse strand, counting down.
ACGCCATCCAGATCCACGACCCATAACTGCCGGGGGTCCGTGATGGCGCACAACACGTTCTCATGCTTCAGGTCGCGGTTGAAAAAGCCGTTGCGGTGGAAGGCGGCGGTCAGTTGGCCGTAAGCGTGCATGACACTCGCGCGCGCCGCAGGGTCGGTTGCCTGGCGTTGTAGCCAGGCTGTCAACGGTTCGGCTTGTTCCAGTTCGGCCGTGATGCCGTGGTTGGCCCGCCGCAGACCGAAGCGGCGCTCGACGGCCCAGGCGATTGGTGTCGGCGTGGGAATGCCGCAATCCGCCAGGCGGCGGCCCATCAGAAAAGCGCGGCGTGTGCGGGAGGGGCGCAGGCTGAAGCGCCAGCCGCGCCAACCGTCCACGGGGCGGTATTCTTTCAAGACCATTCCCGCTTGCGCGGTTACGCGGCAGCCCGCGTACGCTTTCAACACGCGGCCACTGGGCGGGGGTTCTGCCTGGGCCTGAGAATCCAGCCAGTGCGAAAACCGGGTTATCTCGCCCGGCAAGACATGCCACATCTGTCCGTGCTGGTGCGGCCATTGCCGCTGGTGCGGCCCTTGCCGCCGGTACAAGGGTCGGCCGCAATTTGCCTCCCGCGTCACGATCCAGACCAGCAAGCCGGTAAGCATGACCGTGGCCAGGATCGAGTCCATGAAATCATTGCGTTTCCCCAGCCAGGCCACCAGGGGCGCCGGCGGATAGAACATCGTGATCGAACCGTGCAATTTAATCATCCAGACCCAAGCCACATGCGCACCAACGCTCAGCCAGATGGTTTTCGTGCGGATCACGAACGCGCACAAAACAATACCCAGCAGGCTCAGGTTGATGAATTGGAGGCCCAAGCTGGGGGTCTGCCAAAACATCGTGAACGTGGAAACAAACACAGCCTGGGTCACGGACAGGAAAGATGTGCCGATAAACGCTTCTTGGGACGGTTCAATAAAATGGGCCACGGCAAAGATCAGGCTGGATAACACGGCCGCCGGCCATGCGCGCCAGATGCGGGCCAGCACGCGAAACAGGATGCCGCGCACCACGGTCTCCTCGAAAAAGCCCACTACCAGTGCCGATAACAGTAAAGCCACAACCTTGATCAGAATGGATGTAAGGCTGAGTGTGATATACAGGCGATGAATTCCGGCCAGAATGGTCAGAGTGCCTACCACGCCCATGGTCAGAATGCCCAGGACAATGCCGTTCAGCAGGCCAGCGTGCCACGGACGCCATGACCAGTCCGGGTCGGTCGTCGTGAATCCACAATCTTTCCATCCCCGCCACCCGGCGCGCCACAGGAATATCATCAGAAAGGCAATGGAAAATCCCAGCAGACAGCGGCGCATGACTTTGTCGGCGCCTTCTTCAATCAGGTAGGCGCCGGCAACTCCGCCCCAGGCGTGGGCGCCATTCATGATCAGCACGCTCAATGCCGATGCCAGCCAGATGCCCGCGGTCAGGAACAGCACGGCCAGGGCAAGCACCTGCCAGAAAGACATAATGGGTTTTGAAGGGCTGTTCATAACTGATCGGGTAGAATGCAGAATGAAGAAACGAAATCTTTCCGCTATAGGCATATCCGTATCAAGCGGAAAAATTCTGCATTCTGCATTCTAAATTCTGCATTTCTTAGATGGGCCGGAAAGCCAGCGTGGCGTTGTGGCCGCCGAAGCCCAGCGAATTACTCAGGGCCAGCCTGATTTTCTTCTCGCGCGCCGTGTTGGGAACGTAGTCCAGGTCGCATTCCGGATCGGGTGTTGTGTAATTGATGGTTGGCGGCACGATGCCATGCTTGATTGCCAGGGCGCAGATGGCGGCTTCCACGGCGCCGGCGGCGCCCAGCAGATGGCCGGTCATGGATTTGGTCGAGCTGATCATGACCCGGCGGGCTTGTTCCTCGCCCAGGGCCCGCTTAATGGCCCGCGTTTCGCAGCGATCGTTGAGCAGTGTGCTGGTGCCGTGGGCGTTAATATAATCCACGTCGTTGGCGCTGGCATGCGAATCCTGGATGGCCCGTTGCATGGCGCGCGCGGCGCCATCGCCATCCTCGTCCGGCGCGGTTTCGTGGAAGGCGTCGCATGTGGCGCCATAGCCGGAAAGTTCGCAATAGATCGACGCGCCCCGCTTGCGGGCGTGCTCCAATTCCTCGAGCGCCAAAATGCCGGCGCCCTCGCCGACGACGAAGCCGTCACGCTCCTTATCAAAGGGGCGGCTGGCTTTTGCGGGCGCCTCGTTGCGCGTGCTCAACGCGCGCAGGGCGCAGAAGCCGGCGAACGCCAGGGCGCAGATGCTGGCATCGGAGCCGCCGGAAATCATCACGTCCGCGTCGCCGTATTGAATGAGCCGCATGGCATTGCCCAGCGCATGGCTGGCCGAAGCGCAGGCAGAGACAACCGCATAATTCGGCCCCTTAAACTGGAATTCGATGGCAATCAGGCCGGCGGCCATGTTGCAGATCATTTGTGGAATCATGAACGGACTGCAACGCTCCGGTCCTTTTTCCATCAGAATCCGGTGCTGAACCTGCAGCGACTGCAGGCCGCCGATGCCGGAGGCCACAATAACGCCCACGCGGCCGGAATCTTCCCGGGCCGGTTCCAGACCGGCATCTACGATGGCCATTTTGGCGGCAGCCATGGCATAATGGCAGTACAGGTCCGCGCGCCGCTGATCTTTCTTGCTTAAGAAGTCGTTCGGATTGAATTCGACGACTTCGCCGGCAATCTGGGAGGGATAGGGCGATACGTCAAACATCTGTACGCGCCGGACTCCGGAAACGCCCGCCACGTTGCGTTCCCAGAAACGCTTGACGTCGCAACCCAGCGGCGTAACAACCCCGATTCCGGTGATAACTACTTTCCGCATGCTCATTGCGCCTTAATTTGGGAACCACCATAAAAAACAAGAAAAGAACCCGGAACATTACTCGCGAAACACGCGAAAGGACGCGAAAA